>NZ_JASUSU010000048.1:0-20861 GCF_030445905.1 Oceanotoga sp.
TGTTTTCATAGTATCCTGTATTTTCTTCACTTACTTTTTTGTATTCTTCTCTTTTTAATATTTCTCCTATATATGTCCCTGTTTCATATTGTTTGTCATAAAAAATTTCAAAATTTTCATCTAAAAGAGTCGCTTTAGTATTTTCGAATATCTTTATATTTTGAACTTCATCAACAAAATACGAATAATTTATTTCCATTCCCACAACACCAGCGAAATCTTCTTCAACATAATAAGGAACTACATAAGTTATAACTTTCTCTTCTTCATTTAAAATAGAATTATGAATATTAGACCATGTACCTTTTTTCAATTCTTTAGCTTTAAAAAACCATTTATAATTTTGATCATTTAAATTTTCTGTAGATAATTTTAAATCTTTTGTTTTTATTATCTTATCTTCATCTTTATCATATACTATTCCATGTACTTTTCCATCATTGGTGACTTTTGGAGAAATTAAAATAAAAATATTTTTATTTCCATCTATATTTTGAGAATAACTTTTTATATATTTATCAATTCTTCCAAGATAACTTTCAACATAAGCGTGATGATAAGCATTATTTCCAAAAGAATCTTTTACTTGAAACTTTGAAAATGGATTATTAAAAATGGAAGTTGCAAAACTATCCATCATATTTTCAAAATTGATTATATTTGCACTTATATCTTTTGCTTTATTTTCAGAATTTGATATTAATAAGTTATTTGAAGTTTTTTTTACAATCTCTGATGTATTTTCTATACCAATAATGGTTAAAGTTAATCCAAATAACAATGATATCAAAATTATTGAAATTATTATTTTTACAGATATTTTTTTCATTTGTAATCCCTCCATTATAAAATAACTATAATATAAATATACTTTAATTAAAAAAGGGTGCAGAAGAACTGCACCCAATATTTTTAATAATATTTATTTTTAATTTCCATGAACTTCAAATTCATATATTCTCGCTGCAGTGTCATCATTTTGTGTAGCCTTTATTATACTCAATTTGACATATCTTGATTTAATAGGTTTTATAACATGTTCACTGACACCTTTTTCATTGTTTTCAACATTTACTACTTCTGTCCAATTTTCTTTATCATCACTTATAAAGATTTTAAAAGTTTTTGTATTAAATCCTTCACTTTCTCCACCTTCTTGAGCATGTTTAATAACAAATTTATTTATTTCTATTTCTTTTTCTAAATCAACTATTATTTCATGAGGTTCTGATCCTGTTGCACACCACTTTGTACTTATATCTCTATCAAAAGCATAATTTGGTATTTCTCCTGGAACAAATCCTGTAGCTGTAGCTTGTTTATCTGCTGCTTTATTAGATTTATGTGTTTTATAACCTAAAACCTGAAATTCATATAAACGTACAGCAGTATCTCCGCCTTGTGTTGGCTTTGTAACTGTAAGTCTTGCATATCTTCCTTTAACAGGTTTTATTATATGTTCACTAATAGCTTTATCATTAGATTGAACATCTACTACTTTAGTCCAATTTTCTTTATCTGAACTAACTTCTATATAATAATCACTTGTATTCCATTCTGGAGATTCTCCACCTTCTTCAGCATTTTTCAATATAAACTTATCTATAACTTCTATCTGACCTAAATCAACCATTATCCAATGAGGTGGTTCTCCTGTTACACACCATTTACTATTATCTTTTGTTTTATCATCAAATGCAAATGCTGGTACTTCTCCCCCAACATTTCCAGATGCTGTTGCTTCTTTTCCAAAAGCATAATTATCAAAAAGATTTTTTTCTGCATATACTTCAAATTCATATATTCTTGCAGCTGAATCATTTCCTTGAGTTGCTTTTAATATACTTAATTTAACATATCTCGCTCTTTGGAATTCTATCAAATGTTCTGCAATAGCTTTATTATTTTCTTCTATATTAACTACTTCTTTCCAATCTTTTCCATCTTTACTTATGCTTATTTTATAAGCTTTTGTATTCATATCCGCAGATTCTCCACCAAATTCTGCATTTTTAAGTATAAATTTACCTATCTTTTGTTCTTTTCCGAGATCTACATATAATTCATGAGGAAGATCTCCAACAGCACACCATTTAGTTTTTTGTTCTCCATCTAAAGCCATTGAAGGAGTTTCACCATCAACATTTGAAGTGGCTGTTGCTGATTTACTAAAAGAAACTAATTCCATTTCTTTTTTAGCTTTATTAGAAACAGTTATCATCTTATCTTTTACAAGAGTATCTCTTCCAACTTCATTATATGCTATTAAAGTTACTCTAAATTCTCCTTCTCTATCATAAGTAATATTAGGATTTTCTTCAGTTGATTTTATAGGATTTCCTCCAACGAAAAACCATTTTAATCTATCATATACTTTAGATTTGTTTATAAATTCTATAGTATCACCAGGAGCTATAAATGTTCTATCAACATATAAATCTGCCGTTGGTTTTGGATATTCTCCCCATTCAAAAATTACTTCTGCTTCATCTCCATGATTTAACATTTTACTGACAGGTTCTACAATTATTTTTGTTTCTTTTTCTTTTGCAGAAATTCTTTTGATCATATCGATATAAAATACATTATTATATGTACTTCCAAGATACTCTTTCTTACCATCTACTACTCTATAAATTTCATATAATAGTCCTTCTTGATTTGTATCCCATTTTAATCTTAAATTTGCAAATATGCCATCAACAAATTCATACTCTGTTATTTCAAGATTCTTAGGTCCTATAACAAAATCTCCTATAGAAGATCCTTTGTCTAAAACAGAAAGACTACCTAAATTAATATAGAAATCATCTATTTCATCATCAGATTTTAAATATACGAATATTCTTTTTATGCTTTTTCCAGCATAATCATTCAAATTAAAATCTTTTCTCGTCCAAGTTTGAGCAACATTGTCTAAATCAAATAAAACTTCTGATTTATCTTCAAACATTATTCCAAGTTTTGCAATATTATTTAAATTTGTATTAAATGTTGCAGAAATTTTAGATCCTTTATAAAGTTTTATATCTGTTTTATATAAATAAACCTTTGAACTTCCATTTAAATCACTTTCTAATTTTAAAGAAGATCCACCATAATAAGGTTTATCCCAGTCAAAATTAGCTTTTACTTGATTACCTTCTACATACCATCTCCAAGTTGGAAGTATGTCTTGTAAACTTCTATTATGCCATGGATTTTCACTAACAATTTCTCCAAAAACAGCATATTTGTAACCATTTCCAGTATTAAAGTTCGTAACGAAAGGTGTGTTAATTATAGTTGTTTTAGCTGGTATATAATTTGCAATACCTTTCCAATCATATTCGGATTCTGTATTTAAAGGATTTTTATTAGCTCCTACCCAAAAAATATTAGCTTTTTGAGTATATTCTTCAACAGATTCAGAACTTGAATATGTCCAGTTTGGACAATAAAGACCTAAAGAAACATTATGTTCTTTATTTTCTGGAAAAAGTCCTTCCCAAGATGCTTTTGTATTAAATCCATTTGCTTGAACATCTATTCCAGCATAATTTATATATGGATCTATATTATTATTCAAAGCATATTTTTTAGTAGAACTTTGATCTTTCCACCAAAAATTCAAAAACATAGAATCTGCTAATTTCTTACCATCATCAACTAGATAACCATCATTTTTATCAGTTAAATGATTTTGATAATCTATTTCTCCATCTTCATTCATGGAATCATACCATATTACTTCCATAGAATCTTTTTTATTATCATTAAAATAAGATAAAAATTCTTGCATCTTTTTTGCCTGTTCCTTAGTTGCACCTTTTAATTCTTGATTTATAAACCATCCATCAAAATTATAATAATTTGCAACTTCTATAAGTTTGTCAGCAACTAAAAAACTTCCATCTTCTCTTTGTTCAAGAAACTGTGAAAGCCATTCAAGCTGTCCTCCATAATAATTTGGTGGAAAAAATACAGTACCATAAACTTTAACTCCATTTTTATGTGCTGCATTTATAACATCACTACTTGGAGAGAGAATAATTCCTTCTCCAGCAGATCCTCCCCACATTACAAGTTTATCTATATATTGCCAGTATTGAAAATTGTAAACATCAAATTCTTTAGCACCTTCTGATGGATTCTTTGATGTCATTGGATACATTATACTTAAAGCCATTACTTGTGCTTCATCTCTTGCATTTGGATTAATTATTTCTCCAGTTTTTCTTTCTGCAAGAGGTATGATACCTCTGTTAAAATCAGCATCTTTATCTTTTTCAGGTGACCAATTTTTTAAATCTTCCACAAACCAATAGGAAGACATCGGTTGAACTGAAAAAGCAAGAATACCCATAGCTATTAACACTGTGATTAATAGTTTTCTCATAAAAATCCCCCTTTAGAGTTTTTGATTTATTTATATTCATAACTCATTCTTAAAATGACAAGCAACTTGGGTTGATTCATTTTTATTTAATTTTTCAAGAATTGGTTTTTTATGTTTACATATATCTTTTGCATATTTACATCTTGGATGAAATGGACAACCAGAAGGTAAATTTGCAGGATCTGCAACATCTCCTTCAAGTAGTTCAGCATTGCTTTTTTTATGTGGATCTATAACTGGAACAGCAGACAAAAGAGCCTTTGTATATGGATGAACTGGATGATTAAAAATATCTTTAACATCACCTATTTCAACTATATTACCAACATACATAACAGCTACTCTATCACTTATATGTTCTACAACTCCAAGATCATGAGATATAAACATCATAGATAATTCATATTTTTCCTGTAAATCTCTCAAAAGATTCAAAAGTTGAGATTGAACAGAAACATCCAATGCTGAAGTAGGTTCATCTGCAAGAATTATCTTTGGATTTAGGGCAAGAGATCTTGCAACTCCAACCCTTTGTCTCTGACCTCCACTAAAAGCATGTGGATATCTTCTCAAATATTTTGGATCAAGATTTACATCTGCAATAAGTTCACGTGCAGCTTTTTCTACTTCTTCTTCTGATTTAATCATTTTATTTATCAATAAAGGTTCTGTTATTATTTCTTTAACCGTCATTCTCGGACTTAAAGATGAAAAAGGATCTTGAAAAATCATTTGTATATCTTTTCTAACCCCTAAACTTTTAAGCTCTTTATCTTTAAGTGCCAATATATCTAATTCTTGTCCATCTTTGTTATAAATTATCTTTCCAGAACTCGCACTAACACCTCTCATTATTGTTTTGGCAAGAGTACTTTTTCCACAACCTGATTCGCCAACAACTCCAAGAGTCTCTTTTTTCTTCAATTCAAAACTGACATCATTAACAGCCTTAACATGATTCACAACCTTATTCCAAAATCCTTGTCTTATAGGAAAATATGTTTTAACATTTTCAACTTTTAAAATTATATCTTTATCCATTTTTAGACTCCTTTTGTTCTGTGTGAAGAAAACATCTCGAAAAATGCCCATCTTTGATTTCAACAACAGGAGGTTTCTTCTTATCACATACTCCTTTTATTGCAAATTCACATCTCGGAGCAAATTCACAGCCTTGTGGAATTGAAAATGGATCTGGAACCATCCCTTTTATAGTTTCAAGATATTTACCCGATCCTTTTTTAGGAATAGATTTTAAAAGAGCTTTTGTATATGGATGTGAAGGAGTGTCAAAAATATCGAATACATTTCCTTTTTCAACTATTTTACCCAAATACATAACAACAACTTCATCTGCCATTTCTGCTACTACAGCTAAATCATGAGTTATTATTAAAATAGACATACCATATTTTTTTTGTAAATTCTTTAAAAGTCTTAAAATTTGAGCCTGTATGGTAACATCAATAGCAGTGGTAGGTTCATCTGCTATGAGAAGTTTGGGGACATTTGCAAGAGCCATGGCAATCATAGCTCTTTGTCTCATTCCACCACTCAATTGAAATGTATAATTATCAACTTTAGACTCGGCATTAGGCATTCCTACATCTCTCAAAAGTTCTATAGCTATATTTTTCGCTTCTTTTTTATTAATTTTTTTATCATGTACCAATATAGATTCCATTATCTGATCACCTATTTTATGAATAGGACTCAAAGATGTCATTGGTTCCTGAAAGATATAACCTATATCTTTACCTCTAATTCTTCTTATCTCATCGCTTTTACTTCCAAGCTTAGCTATATCTACGATTTCTCCATCATCTTTATTAAATAAAATCTCACCTTCAACAATTTTTCCAGGCCAAGGCATTATCTTAAGTATCGATTGTGCTGTAACTGTTTTACCACTTCCACTCTCACCAACAATACCGACAGTCTTTTGTTTATCTACTTTAAAAGATATTCCATCAACTGCTTTAACAGTTCCTTGATCTGTATCAAAATATGTTTTTAAATTATTTATTTCAAGAAGTGTATTATTCAAGTCAATCCACCTTCCTATTAAAATTGGAAACATCCATCACTTTCCAATTTTCATAAACTTCATTTAAATCTTTTAGAATGTTCTCTCTGGTCTCATCATTATCTACGAGTTTTGAAACCTTAAAATAATCTATTATTTTATTAATTCTTTTCAAAGAATTATTTTTATTTTTTTGGGCATTATCTCCATTAATCCATTCTTCAGGTGGTAATTTATTCTCTAAAATATACTCTGAATATAGATGATTATCATAAACAAACTTTTTCATACAATAAGAATAAACATTTTTACTAACCAAAACAAAAATGACCATTATAATTATAAAAAGCATGAAAATCCAAAACATAAAAATCACAACCTTTACATACTGTAAGGATCTGCAGCATCTCTTATTCCATCACCTAAGAAATTAAACATTAAAACAGTTATTACGACATAAAGTCCTGGTATTAAAAGCCATGGATGATGAGCTATTGCCGTCAAATTTTGTGCATCTTGCAATAAAACTCCCCAACTAACAGCTGGTGCTTGAAGTCCAAGTCCAAGAAAACTCAATCCAGTTTCTCCAAGAATCATTCCAGGAATACTTAAAGTAATAGATACTATTATATAACTCATAAAAGAAGGTATTAAATGTTTAGTTATAACCCAAAAATCACTCGCTCCAGCATATTTAGCTGCCATTACAAACTCTTCATTTCTTAATGAAAGGAACTTACCTCTGACAACTCTCGCAAGTCCTCCCCAACCAACAAGTGAAAGAATTATAACGATTGAAAAATATACTTTCAAAATTGGCCAATCTCTTGGCATTGCTGCAGCAAGAGCCATCCACAAAGGAATCTGTGGTATAGATATTAAAACCTCTATCATTCTTTGAATTATGGTATCAAGCCAACCACCATAATAACCAGAAATACTTCCAAGAGTAACACCTATTATAAAAGTCAAAAAAACACCTATAAGACCTATTGTCAAAGATATTGTAGAACCATAAATTACCCTTGAAAATATATCTCTTCCGAGTCTATCTGTACCAAATAAAAATATTTGTCCCTCTTTAGTACCAAAAAGATGTATATCTGTTTCTATCAAATTCCATAATTTATAAGGTTCACCTTTAACAAAAAAATAAACTGGATATTTAACAGTTTTATCTAACTTATAAGTTCTTCTGAATGTTTCCATATCAAACTCTTTTTTATAACCATATACAAAAGGTCTAAAACTAAAACCATCTTTTTCATCATAAAATTTCATCATTTGAGGTGGTGCATATTGATGACTTGAAAATCTCGTACTTTTTCCATAAGGAGCTACAAACTGTGAAAAAATAACTGTAACATACATTATTATCAATACAATCAAAGCTAACATGGCAAGTTTATGTTTTTTAAAACTCCACCATATAAGTTGACCTTGAGATGCTGTATACTTATTTATAGTTTTTTTCTTAGACATTGCTTCCTCTCCTTCCATATCTAATACGAGGATCGGCTAACGCCAATAATATATCTGAAATCAAGGTACCTATTACAGTTAATATACTCGACAATAATACAAAGCTGGCTGCAAGGTACATATCTTGGAACTGTAAAGCTTCTAATAAAACCATTCCTCCTGTAGGAAGGTTCAAAACATTTGCAACAATTGCATCACCCGAAATTATTCCAGGTAAAACCCACCCTATAGTACTAATAAGTGGATTTAATGCAACTCTTACTGGATATTTAAAAAGAATTTTTTTCTCTTTAAGTCCTTTAGCTCTAGCAGTAACCACATACTGTTTTTTTAATTCATCTAAAAGACATCCACGTAAAGTCCTTATAATTCCTGCTGTACCCCCTGTTCCAATTACTATTACAGGAACCCACATATGCTTCATCATATCAACAAACTTTCCAAAACTCCATGCTGCATCAGCATATTCTGGTGAAAATAATCCCGTAATACTAACCCCAAACTTGGTATATGAAAAATACATCAAAATCAATGCGAGCAAAAAATTTGGCACTGATAACCCTATAAATCCCAGAAATGTAAATATATAATCAAAAGCAGAATACTGTCTTGTAGCTGAAATAACACCTATTGGAATGGCCACAACCCAAACAAATATCAGAGTAGTAATAGAAATTATCACAGTCAGAAGCATTCTTTCACCTATAACTTCTGTAACTGGTTTATTCCATTTAAAAGATCTACCAAAATCCCCTTTAAAAACTATTTTAGTGATCCAATTAAAATACCTTTCTACTACAGGTTTATCAAGTCCATAAGTCTCTCTAAGACCTTCAAGTTCTGCTTGAGAAATTGATCCGCCTTCTTTGCTCAACTGAGCAACTTTAGAGGTTAAGAAATCTCCTGGTGGAAGTTCTATAACTATAAAACTTATTATAGAAATGACTATTAGAATAGGTATCATCTGTAATACTCTACGCAAAATATACGTAAACATAATTTTCCTCCTCAAAAGTGAGCAAATTCTATAACAATTCAAAGACTAACCATAGAAAAACTATGGTTAGTCAAAAATTTTACTCAAAATAATACTGTTCAGCCATAGATGGTCCCCATTGAGGATCTATTCCACCTACAACATTTTTAAGATTCTTTTTAACGATAACAGGAATAGGTATATTATTAACTGTTCCTATAACCCATAAATTTTCAGCTTGTGATTTCAAAATTTCTTTACCAAGTTCTATTCTTTCTTCATTAGATATAGTTGCTAAGAAATCTTCATATAATTTTAATAATTTTTTTACTTCTAATGGAGGTTCTTCTCCTTCAGTACCTTCAGAGTTAAACCAAGCTCTCCAATCTGGTCCCCAGTTAATATTTTCATAAGGAACATAAAAGAAGAAAGGTGACCCTGGTCTTGAAGCATCTTCGTGCCACACAGACATTGTAGTTGTATTTGCACCCTGTCTTTGATACCATAATCCACCATCTATTACCTTCATATTTGTTTTAATTCCAATTGCTTGCCAATAACTCACAACTAATTCTGTTGCAGGAACTAAATTTTCATTAACTTCAAAAAATTCTATATTAATTGTAAATGCATTGCCATCTGGACCTATTCTCCAACCATCATTATCTCTCTTATCTAAACCTATACTATCTAAAATTTCATTTGCCTTTTCAGGATTATACTCAACATAAGAATCCCTATACCAAGGTTCAACAAAAGGTGATCCTGGAGCATCACTTGCCTGTGTAGGATTACCAAAACCATAATAAACAAGTTCATTTATTTCATCTCTATCTATAGCTAAAGATAAAGCATGTCTAAATTTAGGATTTCTCATAACTTCTCTCCATACTTCATCTTCAAGAGTTAAGTTAGGAAAATAACAAGCATTTGTATTTATACTCTTTATAGGAACTAATAAAGTATTATAATTTCCATTATCTTCATTCTCCTTATAAAGTGCAAGATCTCCAAGAGCTGTATTTATTGTGAAATCCAACTCACCAGACATTATTTTCATATTCATCATTTCCTGATTATTTATCTCTTCATATCTAACTCTATCTATATAAGGAAGTTGATTTCCTTCTTCATCAACCTTATGATAATAAGGATTTCTTTCAAAAATTACTACATTATCAGAAGGTTTTTCAACTACAACAAATGGATCTAAAACTGGATAACCTACATCTTTTCTTTGATTCCAAGGAGTTGATTGCCATTTTCTTGTAAATAATTCTCCCCATCTATCCTGAGTGAGTTTTTCCTTTTCAAGAAATGGTTCAAGTTCTTCTTCTGTAGCATAAGAAGCATGGAACTGTTTTAAATAATGTGATGGATTTATAAGCATATGATAACTACCTCTTGCAATTGACTGCAACTGCAATAAAAATAATCCATAAGGATTAACAAAAGAAATCTCAAACGTATAATCATCTACAATATTTAAGTTAGCTCTTTTTCCACTATTCATTAACCAACTTGGATATATTTGTTGAACATTCTTATTAGAATATATATCTTCAAAAGTAAATCTTACATCTTCTGTAGTAACTGGATATCCATCACTCCACTTCAATCCTTCACGAAGCGTAAATCTAAATTTTCTACCTTCGTCTAAAACCTTCCAAGATCTTATGATATTACCTTCTACTAATTTTTCATCAAAAACAGGATTAGGATAAGATTCAAGTGCATATTCAACCAATAAAGCCCTCATTTCATTTCCTTTTGATAGATTCAAAGTTCCACCATATTTTCCTATTTTTTCTCTAACCTTAATAACTTTTGGACTATCCGGAAGTCTTTCTTCGACTGAAGGAAGTTCCCCTTTAGCTACTCTTTCTTTGAGCATAGGTGCCTCATTATACCCAAAAACAAAAGCACTCATCAATACAAAAATAAAACAACTCAAAAAAATCTTGTGAGTTCTTTTAAACATAGCATAACCTCCCTTGTATTTGTAATACTCATTTCTTTGTAAAAAAGGTATTGGTACTTACAATTAATGTAATGTTGTACTGAAAAATTCTTCAAATATTACATTTATTATACCAATATTAAATTATGTTGTCAACCTCTTTATCTTTATGTTATTTGATTTGAGCCATTTTCAATGATTAAATACAAATATCGTCAAAAAAACAAGATTAATCAGAAAAATCTCCTAAAAAGTACCTTTTAAATACCAATTTTTAAAAAAACAAAAATTGGTATTGACATTTTTTTCTTACTTTGTTATTATTAAAGAAATATGAACTTAATTTGGTTTTGATTATAATATATAAAAAGAACTTTTTTGGGGGGATTGAGTATGATAAATGAAAATAAACCTTTATATATACAAATAAAAGAGTATATATTGCAAAGAATAAAAGATGGAACATATAAACCGGAAGAAGTTATACCTACTGAAAGAGCCTTATGTTCAGAATTAGATGTTAGTAGACAAACCGTAAGACGTGCAATTCAAGATTTAGTATATGAAGGATATTTGTACAGAGTTCAAGGAGCAGGAACATATGTTTTTGATAAAAAATTAAACGAAAGCAAAAAAAGCAATAATATAGGAGTCATTTTAAATAGAACAGCAGATGAACTCGAATCAAAGCTATTGAGTGGAATAGAAAGTTATATAGAAAAACATGGATATACCCTTACATTCATGAATAGCAATGAAGATTATAGAAAAGAAGCAGAAAATATACAAAAATTAAAAAATAATGGTGTAGCAGGAATTATAATAATGCCTTCTGAAAACCAACAAGATAGCAGTGCAATTTCAGATTTAAAAGATGAAAACTATCCTTTTGTTCTCGTAGACAGAAAAATAAAAAACTGTGAAACAGATGCCGTTGTATCAGATAATATAGATGGAGCTTTTCAAGCAACAAAACATCTAATAGATCTTGGGCATCAAAAAATAGTTTTCATAAAAAACAGATACACAATAACAAGCAGTATACAAGATAGAATAACTGGCTATAAAAAGGCTTTAAAAGAATATGGATTTGAAGATGATGAAATATTATTTTTATCTTATAATGAAAATGAAAAAAATGATGATCAAATATACGATGAAATATATGAATATATAACAAAAAATAAAATAACTGGAATAGTAGCTTTAAACGATTATATTGGATTATTAATAGTAAAAATGGCGAGAAAGAAAAATTTAAAAATTCCAAAAGATTTTTCTATAGTTGGATTCGATAACAATGAAGTAGTAAAACATATAGAAGTTCCTTTAACAACTATTGCCCAATTTCCAGAAAAAATAGGCTATCATGCTGCTGAACTATTAATTCAAAAAATAAATAATAAAAACTCAAATGATTTAAGTTCGAGGATGGTTCATCAAATATACTATCCCACAAAACTTATAATAAGAAGTTCGACACAAAACATATAATAATTTCAGGAGGTCTATATAAATGTACTTTACAGTTGAAAAAAACAGAAAATACATCGAAGAAATAAAGAAAAACATCTATCAAGAACAAATAGATATAAATGAAATGTACTACATAAATACAGGAATAAAAGGAATGAATCTTCAAGAGGTAAAAACAAAAAATTGGGAAATCTTTAAAATAGGAAATAGATGGGGAGATAAAGATGAAATATACTGGTTTTCTAAAGAAATAACAATTCCAGAAAATTGGAACAAAGAAAATATAGCTTTATATTTCAATCTCGGAAAAGGTGATCTTGGAGGACTTTCTGGAACTGAATCTTTAATATATATAAATGAAAAGCCTGTACAAGGTCTCGATATAAATCACAGTGAAGTATTCATACATCCTGAATGGATAAAAAACAGAAAAATAAAAATTCATATAAAAGCTTTTAGTGGTTTAAACAATAAATTAAATCTATTCTCAGAAGCAAAATTAGTAAAAATAAATAAAGAAACAGAAGATCTATTTTATAGAGCTTCAACAGTACTTGAGACAATATATGAACTTGAAGAAAACTCATATGACAGAAACAATCTTATAAACTTCTTAGACGATTCTTTAAAAATAATAGACTTCAGAAAAACTGGCACAGAGAAATTCTATAACTCAATAAAACAAGCCAATGAAAAATTGATGAATCACTTAAAAAATTATAAGTCAAATGGAAATAACAGACCAAAAGTAATTGCAATAGGACATTCACATATAGATGTCGCATGGCTATGGAGATTAAAACATACAAGAGAAAAATCTTCAAGAACATTCTCAACAGTAAATCATTTGATGAGTCAATATGATGAATATCAATTCGTTCAAAGCCAGCCACAATTATATGATTATATAAAAGAAGACTACCCTGAAATATACGAAAACATAAAAAATAGAATAAAAGAAAACAAATGGGAAGTAACTGGTGGAATGTGGGTTGAAGCAGACTGTAATGTCCCATCTGGAGAATCTTTAGTACGCCAATTCTTATTTGGACAGAGATTCATGCAAAAAGAATTTGGCATCAGTAGCAATCTATTATGGTTGCCAGATGTATTTGGTTATTCATGGGCTTTACCTCAAATAATAAAAAAAAGTGGTTTAAATTATTTCATGACAACAAAAATAAGTTGGAATCAGTACAATAGACCTACATATGACACATTTAAATGGCGTGGAATAGATGGTACAGAAGTATTAACTCATTTCATAACAACACCAGATGAAAATGGAGCTCACTATTATACATATAATGGAAAAATGACTCCTAAATCTGTAAAGGGACTTTGGGATAATTATAATCAAAAAGATATAAATGATGAACTATTGCTCGCATACGGTTGGGGCGATGGCGGTGGTGGTCCAACAAAAGAAATGATAGAAACAGGAAAAAAAATAAATGAAATTCCTTCCATTCCGGATGTAGAATTTGGAAAGGCAGAACCTTATTTTGAAAGACTTGAAAAAAATGTACAAAATAAATATAAATTACCAATAATAGATGGTGAACTCTATTTTGAATTTCATAGGGGAACATATACATCACAAAGCAAAACGAAGAAAAATAACAGAAAAAGTGAAGTATTATTCCATAACACAGAAATATTTAATACAATAACAAATAAAAAGTTAAATGAAGAATATCCTCATGAAAATATAAATGAAAATTGGAAAATACTCTTAAGAAATCAATTCCATGATATATTACCAGGTTCATCCATAAAAGAAGTTTATCAAGATAGTGAAGCAGAATTTGAAGTACTTTTCCAAAATACAAATAAAATATTAGATCAAGCATTATTAAAAATAGCAGATAATACCAAAAATAAAAACTCAAAAATAGTTATATTCAACTCATTATCTTGGGAAAGAGATGGACAAATAATAATACCTTTCGATAAAGAATTTGAAAATAAAATACTCGTAGATGATGAAAATGAAGAAATATTCTTCAAAAAAGTTGAAAACAAAATAATAATAAATGCAAAAAATATACCTGCACTCGGTTATAAAACATATACTTTAAAAGAAGGAACATCAAAAAAACCTAAAAACACTTTAACAATAAATGAAAAAATAATAGAAAACAAATATTATAAAATACAATTAAATGAAACTGGACAAATAATATCTCTATATGATAAACATGCCAATAGAGAAGTACTTCCACAAGGAACAAAAGCAAATGTACTACAAACATTTGAAGATAGGCCTATGATGTTTGATGCATGGGATATAGATATATATTATAGAGAAAAACCTTATGAAGTCAATGATCTACAAAAAATGGAAATAGTTGAAAATGGTCCGGATAGAATAGTAATAAAATTAATTTATAAAGTTTTAAATTCAAAAATAGAACAAAATATGATAGTTTACTCAGATAAAAGAAGAATAGATTTCGAAACAAATGTAGATTGGAATGAACATCAAGTACTTCTAAAAGCACTATTTCCAGTAGACGTAAGAAGTACAAAAGCTACCTATGAAATACAATTTGGAAATGTAGAAAGAAATACACATTGGAATACCAGCTGGGACTATGCAAAATTTGAAACAGTAGCTCATAAATGGGTAGATTTATCAGAAAGAAATTATGGATTAAGTCTTTTAAACGATTGTAAATATGGTCATGATATAAAAGATAATAATATGAGAATAACACTCTTAAAATCAGCAATAAATCCAGATCCGGATGCTGACATAGGTCAACACTCATTTACTTACAGTATACTACCTCATGAAGGAGATTGGTTTAAAGCTAATACAACAAAAGAAGCATATGAACTAAATTATCCTTTAATGGCAGTAAAAAGTAAAAAATATGGAGATTTAGAAAACTCATACTCATTAATAAAAATAAATGAAAACTCAACCATATTGGACACAATAAAAAAAGCAGAAGATGATGATGCAATAATAATAAGACTATATGAATATGCAAATTCAAATGATGATGTAGAAATAATAATTAAAGAAAATATTAAAAAAGTTGAAGAATGTAATTTAATGGAAGAAACAATAAATAAAATAGAAAATGAAAAAAATAAATTCAGATTTTCTATAAAACCTTATGAGATAAAAACATTCAAAATCTACTTATAGTCGGAGGTTAATATATGATAATAGGTGAAGAACTTTCAAACATGCCTTGGGAAGATAGACCTGAAAACTGCAAAGATGTTGTTTGGAGATACTCAAAAAATCCCATAATAAAAAGAGATGCTACAAAAAATTCCAATAGTATATTCAATAGTGCTGTAATACCATTTAAAGATGGATTTGCTGGCGTTTTTAGATGTGATAATAAATGTAGAGAAATGAATGTTCATGTAGGTTTCTCAAAAGATGGTATAAATTGGGATATAAATGATGAACCTATAAACTTTAAATCAGCCGATACAACAGATCCTGAAATTGGAATATCAAAATACAAATATGATCCTAGAGTATGTAAAATAGATGATAAATATTATATAACTTGGTGTAATGGTTATCATGGACCAACAATAGGAGTTGGTTATACAGAAGACTTTAAAACATTCTATCAAACAGAAAATGCATTTCTTCCATTCAATAGAAATGGTGTATTATTCCCAAAAAAAATAAACGGAAATTTTGCAATGTTGAGTAGACCAAGTGATAATGGTCATACCCCTTTCGGAGACATATACTATAGTGAAAGTCCAGATTTAAAATTTTGGGGAAAACATAGACATGTTATGACAACAACAGGAATAGAAATCAGTCCTTGGCAAAGTACTAAAATAGGAGCTGGGCCAATACCAATAGAAACAGATGAAGGCTGGTTATTGATATATCATGGAGTGCTAACTTCATGCAATGGATATGTATATCATATGGGAAGTGCTATATTAGATAAAAATGAACCTTGGAAAGTAAAGTTCAGATCAAGACCTTATATATTATCGCCTCAAACTCAATATGAATGTGTAGGAGATGTTCCTAATGTGGTATTCCCTTGTGCTACACTTCATGATAGTAAAACAGGCAAAATCGCTATATACTATGGTGCTGCTGATACTGTAACAGCTTTAGCTTTTACAACAGTAGAAGAACTAATTAAATTCACAAAAGAAAATTCTATGATATAACATAAAATATGATTAGGCTGATAATTTAGCCTAATCATATTTTTAATTCAAAATTACTTCTTTCTCTTAATTTCAAATTCAAAAAAATCTCCTGGTTTAATAGTCTCAATCAAAATAGCTGCTTCTGTCGCATCTGCGACCAAATTCACCCTAGAATCCGACTCAAAATCTTTCTTTAAAACATGCAAATTTCCCTCATAACGTAAATAACCATGATTATCTATACAAACACCATACTTAAACCTATCAATACAATTATTAGGCCTTATACTACTCTTCAAATTATTAATAGCTTTAGAAGATCTAACAACAAACTCTCCAGGATCTTTTCTATTTCTATGAACCATATCTAAAATTCTTAATTCCTCATCACAAACATCAAAAATTTTTATAGGGATTCTAAAAATATTTTTCTTAATATCTGAAATCCTACAAAGTTCTTCAAAACTTGCTTGTGAATCACCAAAAAAAACATTATCGACACCACAACTGATCAAATGTTGATAAGCAACTACCGGATCCATATGTCTATGCATCTCTAAAGTAGGTAATCCTTCAAAAATAGGTCCTCTTGGTCTATAAAACGAAGGAATAAAAGCTGTGAGTTCTATATTATAATACTTAAATAAACTATTTCTCTCATTAAAAAGAGACTCTGAAATACCTGTTTCAGGTCTTGGATAATAATTATGACAAGCATTGATCTTACTTAGATCACCTCCAAAACTTAAAATCTCCTCAATATCACTTTTCTCTAAAGTACTTGCATTCAAAGTTATCCCACAAAAAAGTTCTTTTGTCAACTTAGCTATATCTTTATTTGAAAAACCAAAATCAAGTCTCAAAGACTCTATATTATACTTATTAAAATCAATATTATCAAAATAAGACTTAGAAATATCAGCAATTATACTCATATCTAATTCTTTAGAATAATTAAGAATCTCATTCATCTCATAATCAAAATCCATACTACTCTCAGGAATATGAAAAGATGTAAATATTTTATTGATACCAAGTTCTTTAGCTTTACTCATATACTCATAATTTTCTTCAAGAGAAATTCCAAGTCCTGCAAAAACAGAAATTCCTAACATAAAAAAACCTCCATTAAAAATCAATAATTTCTTTTTCTTTAATAAATAATGCTGTTATAATAAAACCAAAAATATATGAAATTACAAGTCCTATAAAATAATCCAACATTGATTCTGGATGCATAAGAGGTATAGCAGCAATACCAGAAGGACCCCAAGCACCAGCTAAAACATGTCTAAGCATAATATAAGCTCCACCAAAACCTGCTCCAAGACCTGCAGTTATAAATGGTTTACCCAAAGGTAAAGTAACGCCATAAATCAAAGGTTCACCTATTCCTAAAATACCTGCTGGAAGAGCTCCAGATATTATATTTTTCAATCTTGAATTTCCTACCTTCTTAGCTTTAATCCAAATAGCTATAGCAGCTCCGACTTGACCAGCACCTGCCATTGCAAGAACAGGAAAAAGAGAAACTCCACCCATAGCTTCCAATTGTACTGCATAAATAGGTATAAGACCATGATGTAAACCTAGAAGAACCATAGGCAAAAATACAGCTGACAATATATATCCAGATAAAACACTCACAACAGGAATATCAGATGAAACCAATAAATCTAAACCTTTAACTAAAACATCTGAAAAAATACCTGAAACTGGCATTATAAAAAATATCAAAAGCAAAACAGTTAAAAATAAAGTTATTACTGGCGTTAAAATTAAATCAAGAACATCTGGGACAAATTTTCTAACCTTTTTTTCTATTTTAGATAAAATCCATACTCCTAAAATTACCCCTATAATACCACCTTTACCAGATCTCAAAATAGAATTCAAAGGAGATTCTAAATTATACATACCAAGAGCTTGAGAAATATCATTAATCTGACCCATGATAGTCATAGCACCTATCATACCACCTAAACCTTCAGTAGCTCCAAATTGCTTTGCTGCATTAACACCTGTAAATATAGCAAAATAACCCAAAAATCCTCCACCAATCAAAGAAAATACTAATCTTATTAAATTCCAAACTTCATTAGAAGGTAAACTTCCCGTACTTTGCAAATTAGTTATTAATCCGGCAAAACCATTAAAAATTCCAGCAGCAATAATTGCAGGAATAAGAGGAATAAAAATACCTCCTATAATCTTAAGCATACGTTTAAAAGAATTTTCTTTATGCTTAGACTTTACTTTCTTCTTATTATCTTTCCAATCTTCACTAACTTCCATATCAGAACTACCAAGAATTTCATTAGCTATAATAGCAATTTTAGCGGCTTTCCCTGGACCAACAACAATTTGAAGAGTTTCATCATCAACTATACCTAAAACACCTTCAATATTTTTAAGTCCTTCTAAATCAACAACAGACCTATCTTTAAGTTTCAGTCTAAGCCTTGTCATACAATTAGTAGCTCTTAAAATATTATCTTTAGATCCAACAAATTCAAAGATCTTAACAACTAATTCCCTATTATTCACAAAAATCCCTCCTTTAAAATAAATACTTATAAAAATAATACCTAAAAAAATGTTAAAACTCAAATCTAAATAAATGTAATTACATTTAATCATATACAAATAAAACAATTAAAAGCAAATAAAAATTATATTGTATAAATATGATATATTGTAATAACAAATATTTAAATGCGGATATTATAATTGGGAGGTGATACACATGGAAAAAGAATTTTTAGAAAGAAAAGGAAAAATCCTTTGGAAAGAAACAAATGAAAAAGGAAAAGAAATAAACAAATCAAAAACGTTAAAAGTTCATTCAGAAGACACAGAAAAAATAGCACAAGCACTTCAATCCATGAAAACACTAACCAATATTGAAGACGAAGAATATCAGATATTAGAAACTTACAAAATAAAATAATAAAGGAGGGTTTAAATGAAAAAATTAATATTAAAATACTACAATCCTTCAGAGAAAAAAAGATACTCAACTACAATAAACAATCCTAAAGAAGAAATCGAATCAACAGAAGTACAAAATGTAATGCAAACATTAATAGGAGTAATAGTACCTGAAAATGCTGAAATAGATGAAGCAAATATAGTCCAAACAACAACAACACAAATATTAAATTTAATAGAATAATCTTTGGGCATAGCTAAAAGCTATGCCCATTTTAATTTAATCTGGTATAATAAAATTGTAAATAAATTATAGGAGGCTAAAGAATGAACATACTAATAACTGGTGGTGCAGGATATATAGGTTCTCATACATGTGTAGAATTTTTAAATGAAAACCACAATGTAATAGTAATAGATAATCTTTCAAATTCAAAAGAAGAAGCTATAAAAAGAGTTGAAGAAATAACGAATAAAAAAATAAAATTTTATAATAATGATATAAGGGACAAAGAAACTTTACAAAAAATATTTAAAGAAAATAAAATAGACTCTGTAATTCACTTTGCTGGATTAAAAGCTGTTGGAGAATCTGTAAGTATACCATTAAAATACTATGATAATAATATAAACGGAACTATAACCCTTCTTGAAGTAATGAAAGAAAACAATGTAAAAAACTTTGTATTCAGTTCTTCAGCAACAGTATATGGATACTCAAAAGAAGTCCCTTTCAAAGAAACTCTTCCACTATCTGCAACAAATCCATATGGAAGAACAAAACTAATAATAGAAGAAATATTGAATGACTTATATATATCAGATAAAACATGGAGTATAGCATTATTAAGATACTTTAACCCTATAGGAGCTCATAAAAGTGGAAAAATAGGTGAAGACCCTAATGGAATACCAAACAATTTAATGCCATATATAACTCAAGTTGCAATAGGTAAAAGAGAAAAATTATCTGTATTTGGAAATGATTATAATACTCCTGACGGAACAGGTGTAAGAGACTATATACACGTAGTAGACTTAGCAAAAGGTCATTTAAAAGCTGTAGAAAAAACACAAAATTTCAAAAAAATAGAAGCTTATAACCTTGGAACAGGAAAAGGTTACAGCGTTTTAGACCTTGTAAAAGCATTTGAAACTGCCAACAAAATAAAAATACCATATCAAATAACAGATAGAAGAGCTGGAGATATAGATACATGCTATTCAGATCCAACAAAAGCTTTGAAAGAATTGAATTGGAAAGCAGAAAAAAATCTTGAAGATATGTGCAGAGATTCATGGAATTGGCAAAAAAATAATCCTAATGGATTTTAAAGCAGTCTCAATTTTGAGACTGTTTTTTTTATTTGTTTTTCAGTATAAAAATAAGAAAAGAGAGAACAAAGAAGTTCTCTCTTAGAAAAAAAGAAGGGGCGAAACTTACTCTTGCACACAAAAAGTGTACTACCATCAGCATGAG
>NZ_JASUSU010000049.1:0-20838 GCF_030445905.1 Oceanotoga sp.
CTTAACAATTTAATTATAACCTATGGAGGTAAATATCCCTTTTAACATCGTTTAAAATTACTTTAAATAAACGTTTTTAGAATTTAGAAAGATACTATAGCTAATAAAAAAGGAGGGTAAAATGATAGGTATTAATACTAAGATAGAAGACCTAGTTAAGGCGGATACCAATATGATAGATTTTTTTAATAAGGAGAAGATTGACTTTTGTTGTAATGGCCATATGACTGTTGAAGAAGTTGCAAAAGAAAAAAACATCGATGCAAATGATCTTGCTAAAAAAATTCAAGGAGCAATTAAGTCCGATAATTCTGATACAGAAGATATAATGAATCTAGATGATTTTAAGAATTTAGATATAAAAGAGATGATAGACTCTTTAATCATAGATCATCACAAAAGAGAAAGAGATTTGCTTTTTGAAATAGATCCATTATTAAATAAAATCCTATCTGTTCATTTCGCACATCATGGTGAGGAATTGATGAAGCTTCATTCTCTTTTTGCAGACCTTAAGAAGGAATTAGAAGAACACTTTGTAAAAGAAGAAATTACTTTCCCACTAATGTTAGAAAATGAATCACCTAGCCAAGAAGTAATCAAAAAAGTTGAAGAATTAGAAACTGACCATGAAGAGGCGGGAGATATTATCAAGGAAATGATAGAACTAACCGATTGGTTTAATCCGCCAGAAGATGCCTGCAGAACATATGTGCATACATTTAATTTGCTAGAAAAGCTAGTAAAGGATGTATTTATCCATATATTCAAAGAAAATTCTATGATGTTTGAAAAATATAGGGAAAATGGAGGAAAATAATGAAGAAACAAATAAAAAATAATGTATATTGGGTTGGTAAAATCGATTGGGAACTACAGGAATTCCATGGGAGTGAATTTTCTGTTCACCATGGCTCTAGCCAAAATGCATACCTAATACAAGAAGAAAAAACTGTATTGATAGATACAGTCTGGACACCTCATAAAGAGGAGTTTGTTAAAAATCTCAAAACAGAAATTGACCTAAAAGAAATTGATTACATTGTAATTAATCACGGAGAACCAGACCATTCTGGATCACTTGTAGAAATCATGGAAGAAATTCCAAACACACCGATTTATTGTACAGCCAATGGAAAGAAATCTCTAATTGGCCAGTATCACCATCCAGAATGGGACTATAGGGTAGTTAAGACTGGTGATTCTGTGGATATAGGCAATGGCAAGCAATTAGTTTTTGTAGAAATGACCATGCTTCATTGGCCAGACTCAATGGCAACATATATGACTGGCGATAATATCTTGTTTTCAAACGATGCCTTTGGCCAACACTATGCCCTAAGTGAACTTTTCAATGACAAGGCAGATCCAACCATCCTTTGGAATGAAGCTATGAAATACTATGCGAATATATTGACACCTTTCTCAAGTTTTGCAAAAAAGAAAATAGAGGAAATTGTTGCAATGAACCTTCCTATAGATATTATAGCAACAAGCCATGGAAGCATCTGGAGAGAAAATGCTCTAGAGATAGTACAGAAATATGCTGAGTGGGCCGATAACTATAAGGAAGATCAAGTAACAGTTATCTATGATTCAATGTGGGGAGCAACTAAAAAAATAGCCCACAAAATTGCAGATGATATTAGAGAAATTTCACCATCTACCAGGACCAAAGTCTTATCAGTTGCAGAAATGGATAGAAATGATATTATGACAGAAGTATTTAAGTCAAGAGCAATAGCTGTTGGTTCGCCAACAGTTGGTAGATCTGCGATTACTACTATATCTGGGTGGCTACATTTTCTTCAAGAACTTAAATTCAAAGATAAGGTGGCCGGTGTCTTTGGATCATACGGCTGGTCTGGTGAAGGAAATAAGATATTGAGAGATGAGCTTGAAAAAGCAGGATTCCAAATTATTGATGAGGAAATAAAAGCTTCATGGATGCCGGATGATGAATTTTTGAAGGAAACTGAAAAATTCTCTAAATCTTTACTTGAAGCATCGGTTATTGAAAAAAAAGAATAACAAAACAAGTAATATTTTAAGATTTAGTTAAGACTTTATTAATTTTTATTAGGATATTTTTAGCTTATCTTATTGAAAATGATGTATTTTGGCTAGGCCGTTATTTATTTGCAGTAGCGATTTACAAATTCTAATATTATTTACTTTTTATAAAAATGGGAACAAAAGAAACTGTTGGGGTATGAATAAACATACAAACCTCAACAGTTTTTTAAATAGATAGTTTATCATAATAAATGCAACATAAAATAAACTCATAGCTAATCAGCTGTGTTAATTTGTAAGTGACCAAACAAAACATATTAAAAGGATCGGTTTAACCATCTTATCAAGGAAAAGAGAGCTTGTATCTATCAACTTTTAAATTTAGGAATGAGTATAAGGAAAATTGTACAAGCAATTAGAAGGCCATCTAGTAAAATATCTCGAGAAATTAAAAGAAATTCATCTAAAATAAAAAATAGTAGTGGAGATTATACTAACTATTTCCTAATAAAGGCAAACGATAAATATATCGATAGAAGGAAAGACTGTCATAGGAAAAGTAAATTATCTAAAGATGTTATTGATTATTTAACTATAAAGATTAACGAACATTGGTCCCCTGAACGAATATCAAATAGAAGTACAAAAGTTATCCATCAAACACCGTCTACATCAACTATATTAGGAATGTTTGTAGGTCATCTAATATAAGTAATGCGACTAAAACAAGAAAATAATAAGCTAAACAGCTCTTTTTTGGGCTGTTTTTTCATTGCTCCAGAATGATATAATTTATTATAAGATGTTTATTGATTGGCATATTCCCACATACGAGGCTTTTTGAAAAAATTAAATTTTATCCATACTGACCACTCGAGCCATATAGAAAGTGTTGCAGTGCTAGAAATAAAATAGAGGTGGATTCTCATGGAACAATGGTTTACCATAGAAAAGATAGATGATGAAACATTTGCTATAAGTGAATATGGTCATTGGGAAAAAATGCATTCATATCTAATTGTTGGAAATGAAAAAGCATTATTAATAGATACAGGTTTAGGTATTGGAAACATAAAAAAAGAGGTAGAAAAACTCACCAATCTCCCTATAATAGTTTTAACTACACATTTTCATTGGGATCATATAGGGGATCATAAAAGATTTGATGAAATATATATAAATGAGCTTGAAAAAGATTGGTGTTTAGAAAAATTTCCAGTACCAGAAAAAATAGTAAAAAATAATTTAGAACCTAAAAATTTCAGTAAAAAACCTCCAGAAGAATTTGATTTAGAGGAATATAAAATTTTTAAAAGTGATAAAGTAAAATATATAAAAGATGATCAAATAATTAATATAGGAAATCGTGAAATAAGGGCTATGCATACTCCAGGTCATTCTCCTGGGCATATGTGTTTTTTTGAAGAAGAAAGAGGATATCTCTTTACAGGTGATCTCATATATAGCGGTACATTATACGCCTTTTATCCAACAACTGATCCTATAAAATTTAAAAATTCAGTCGAAAAAATAAGTAAAATAAAAGGAATAAAAAAAATATTGCCAGCACATAATGAATTAAAAATAAATATTGATATCATAGATGAAATATTAAAAGCATTTGAAAAGATAGAATCTGAAAATAGATTAGAACAAGGAAATGGAATATTTCAATTTTCAAATTTTAAGATTCATATATAAAATATTTAAATAAAAAATAATATAGAACTCCAAAATAGATTTGTAATTTTTATCTTCTATTTTGGAGGTTTTTTTATTATATTTTGACTTGAAAAGTCTTCAAATAAGTTATTATAGATTTTTCGCTTTCCGAAGTTAAAGAATAGCTACCTTTATGAAGGCACCA
The DNA here is from genome assembly GCF_030445905.1 of Oceanotoga sp. NCBI lineage: Bacteria > Thermotogati > Thermotogota > Thermotogae > Petrotogales > Petrotogaceae > Oceanotoga > Oceanotoga sp. Next base: position 3,884 of record NZ_JASUSU010000049.1, read on the forward strand.
ATCAAAAACCATTCCTCTACCTAAACGCATACATACTTCAGATACTTCTTCAGGGTTAAAATTAGGCAGAAATTCTCCGGCTATAATACCTTTTTCAAGAGATTCTTTAATTAAAACATAAGGGTATCTTTTAGAACATAAAGAATATCTATCTTCGCTTGTAAGTAAATGGGTATAAGCATCGGCTACAAACCTCCAACCTAAATCTTCAATAAGAATATTTGCCCTATTAAAAAGTTTTAAAATCCTATCTAAATTATTCTCATAAACTATATTTTCTATATTTTCAGCAATCATGGAGTCTATTTGAATATAAGATTTTTCCAATATTTTTTCTTTAGAATCAAAATAATGATAAAAAGTACCTATAGAAACATTGGCTTTATTACAAATATCTTTTATTTTAACTTTTTTAATTCCTTTGCTTTTAAATAATTCTAAAGCTATTTCAGTTATTTTAAATTTAGTATTTATAGCTTGTTTTTGTCTGTTTGTTAGATTATTCAACTTTTTCACCTCGCATTAATTATATATTTTTTTTTTAAGATATACAAATATTATCAAAATAATGGATATTTATGCAAATAATTGGAAAAGATGTAAAATAAGTTAAAAAAACTTTAATTTAATCTTTGTGAAGAATTTGACAATATTTTTTTGTAATGATAAAATTCCATTGAACTTAATTCGGTGAATTAAATTCGATATATTAAAAGGGGGAATTTTATGAACTATGATGTAATCATTATAGGTGCTGGAAATGGTGGATTATCAACTGCTACTAAATTAGCAATAAATGGCAAGAAAGTTTTAGTATTAGAAAAACATAATATACCTGGAGGGTGTGGAACAAGCTTTAGAAGGGGAAGATTTGAATTTGAGGTTGCACTTCATCAATTGAGTTCTATGGGAAGTTCAGAAAAACCTGGTCCATTAAGAGAACTTTTTAAAGAATATGGAATAGAAGACAAAATAGAGTGGATTCCTATAGAATCATTGTTTAAAGTTAATTTTCCAGATGGAAAAGGAGTATCTCTGCCAGCTAATAGGAAAGATGCTGAAAAATTATTAAAAGAAAAATTTCCTGATGAATCCGAAAATATTACAAATTATTTTGATACAGTGTATAACTTTAGTATAGAAACTGACAAATTTGCAGAAATGCAGGCTAATTCTGTTAATGAACCAAGTAAATTAAAAAAAATAATGATAAAACAATTTTTTAGTAAAAAATTTCCGACGCTTGCAAAATATGCATTAAAAAGTACTCAAGAAGTTTTGGACGAATTTTTCAAGAGTGTAGAATTACAATTATGTGTGAATGCGTATTGGTGTTTTATGGGAATGCCTCCTAATAGATTTCCTTTTTCAATACTTGCAAGATGTACTTATATTTATATGGAAGATAAACCATATTATCTTAGAGGTGGATCACAAGTTATTTCACAAGCTCTTGCTGATACTATAAGAAATAATGGAGGAGAAATAAAATATAATTGTGGAGCAAAACAAATACTTATAAAAAATGGTAAAGCTTATGGAGTGATAGATGAGTTTGATAATGAGTATAAATGTGATTTTGTTGTATCAGGAATATCTCCGATAGAAACGTATTTTAATTTAATAAAAACAGAAGAAAGTGTGAAACAGGCTAAAGAATATTTAAAAAGTTATACAGTTGGAATATCTGCTTTAACATGTTTTATTGGATTAGATTGTACACCTAAAGAAATTGGATTTACAGATAGTTTTAATTTAAATTATGAAAATCTTGATTGTAATGAATCATTTCAAAATGCATATAAATTAATGCCAGATATAGATCCGCTTATAAATACCTGTTATACAGTAGATGATCCAAAAGTTTCTCCAGAAGGAACTACAGTTATAACAGCTGGTACTTTAAAATATGGAAAAGCATGGATGGAACTATCTGCCGAAGAATATTATGAAACTAAATATAAAGCGGGCAATATGATAATAGATCGTTTAGAAAAAAAATATCCTGGATTTCGTTCACATATAGAAGAGTTCGAAGTTGCGACTCCATTAACCCATATGAGGTATTTAAAACATCCACAAGGTGCTATATACGGATTTGAACAAGATTTGAAATCAAGTGTTTTTTTCTTTCCAAGAGAAGAATATATAAAGAATTTAACTTTTTCAAATGGTTGGGTAAATATATGTGGATTTGGGCCAAACTATCTTTATGGAAGCACAGTTGCGGATAAGATTCTTAAAGGAGTTGAAAAATAATGTCAGATTTAAAAGAAATGATAATAAGAACGATGCCTAATGGAAAAGAAACTTTAAATGAAATAAAAGTTTTGAAAAAAACTGGTTATGATTATAGCCTTGAAAAAGGAAAGGTAGAGAAAACAATAAATAGATTGCATAGAGATAATTTAAAATTAATAGTATCTGAAATAAGAAATATTAATGAAAATGCAAAAACATTTAGATTGATAACAAAAGATGAATATCTGCCAGTTTTTCAAAGTGGACAATATATAAATTTATTTGTTGAAATAGATGGAGTTAGAACAAGTAGGCCATATAGTATATGTTCTTCAAATAAACAAAGAGCATATTATGAAATTACAGTTGCAAGAATACAAAATGGATTTGTTTCAGATTATTTTTTAGATAAAGTGAAAGTTGGAGATGAATTTGAAGCTAATGGCCCAGCCGGAGTATTTCATTTCAATCCTGCTTTTCACAATAAAAATAATGTTTATATAGCAGGTGGAAGTGGTATTACTCCTTTTATAAGTATGATAAAAGAAGTTACAGAATCAGGATTGGATAGAAATATTCATTTGATTTATGGCTGTCGTGATGAAGATAATATTTTATTTAAAGAAGAATTGGAAAGAATACAAAATAAACATTCAAATTTTAAATTTTCTGTTATTTTATCAGAACCAAAACAAACATACAAAGGATTGAAAGGATTTATAGATGAAAAATGTATTAAAAATCTTATAAAAGATATAAAAAATAAAACATATTATATATGTGGTCCACAAATAATGAACGATTTTGTAGTTAATGAATTAGAGAAAATGAATATAAAGAAAAGTATGATCAGAAGAGAAATGTTTGGAAGTAGACAAGATATTCAAAATGAACCAGGATGGCCGAAAAATTTATCAGGTAATGAAACTTTTAAAATTAAAATAAATGATAAAAAAGAGATAGAAGCATTTAGTAAAGATTCATTATTAACAACTCTCGAGAAAAATGGTATAAGAGTAAATGTATGTTGTAGAAGTGGGGAATGCAGTCTTTGTAGAGTTCAACTAAAAAAAGGTAAAGTATTTATGCCAAGAGGAGTTTTACTTAGACATGCAGATGAAAAATTTGGATATATTCACTCTTGTAAAGCTTATCCTATAACTGATATAGAAATATGCATCTAAATAATATAATAATGGGGGAATTAAAATGACAAATTCTGGTTTTGAAAAAAAGGGAATAAATTCTAACTTAATTTTAATTATAATGACTGGAGTATTCACTGCTTTATCTATGCTCACCTCATATAATCCTATTTGGGCAAATATTCCAATCAATATCATAATACCTATAATAGTTCTTTTGAAATTAAAAACAGTATTTTTTGAAAAATTAAAACTTTCTACTCTTCTACTCATGAGAATACTGGTTGTTTTTGCTGCTTTAAATCTTTTAAATGGCCAACTGTATGTGAAAATTGTCATTATATTTTTGGTTATCAACATATTGGAAGCTACAATTACGGATTTAAAAAGAAAAAAATATTTTAATTTTATAACTGGATTAATATTGGCAATTTCAATATTTTATATGAAAGGAACATGGTTTGGAAAATATTATGATGCAAATCTTCCAACAGATATTGGAACAGTATTTTGGTGGATTGCCTATACAATATGGAATTGGTTTTTTGTTACGAATGAATTTAGTCCTTCTATTGCAAAGTTTCATTTAGGAGTTTTAACTGCTCCTTTAATAGGAGTTTTGATAACAAGAAATCCAGGATTATGGTTAATATTTAGAGCAAATTCTTTAACTATCGCAGGTTTTATTCAAATAGCTAAAAAACAATATTGGGAAGAAAAAATGAAAAGTGAAAAATTTGAATATTTTGTTAAAAAAACACAAAATACTTCGGCACAATTGATTTTTATGATTATCAATGTATCGCTAATTTTATTATCTGTTTTGATTTAAAGGATGGGGGGGAATTAAATGTTCTTTTTTGATAAAATAAATTTATCTTCTTTTATTGCTGCTTTATTAGTATTATTGGGTTTGATATTAATAAATGAAATAACAAGAAGAAATAAATGGATATCAATATCTGTATATATAATAATGCCTATAATATTAACAATGACTGTATGGCCAAAGACTGCTGGGGCGGGAACATCTTCTGGATACTGGTTTGCATGGGTTAAAACTTATTCTGCTTTAATAGGAGTAATAGGGTTTATGGCTTTAAGATATATAAAAAAATTAGAAAATAATAAATTTATGCTACTTTTTCCAGGTCTTATATTATCAATAAATATATTGGAAGCAGTTTATAGAGATTTTGAATGTTTTAGTAAAACGGGAATTATAGAAAATGGTTTATATATGTTGGGGGGACCTTGGAATATAATAAATGGAATTGCTGGAATAATAAATATATTAACCATAACAGGTTGGGGATATATAAGAATTTCAAGAAACAAATCAAAGGATATGGTTTGGGCAGATCAATTATGGTTTTGGATTTTAGCATATGGAATTTGGAATATATCATATTGTTATAATGCAATATCTGATAGATCTTTTTATGCAGGGTTTATACTTATTTTATCTTGTGTAATTGCAGAATTTTTTGTAAAAAAAGGTATATGGCTTCAACATAGAGCACAAACTTTAGCAATATATACAATGTTTACATTAACTTTTCCAAGCTTTGCCAGCAACTCTATTTTTGCAGTAAAATCATCTCATAAACCAGAAGCTTTACTCTTGCTAAGTATATTAGCATTGACCATGAATGTTTCTGTATTAATATATGAAATATATACTATTAAAAATAATAAATTAAATCCATTCAAAAATGAGATATATACGAAATTAAAATCTTATAAAAAGAATTTAAAACAAAATAAACTTTAAACAAAAAGGTAGAGAATTAAAATCTCTACCTTTTTTTATTAAAAAATATTTATTTTTGACTCATTTTTATAAAAATTTGTTAAAATATTATTATGTATAAAAGTGAGGTGATTTATGAAAAACAAATCTACTTTAAAATATTTTTTTATTATTTTAATAATAATAGTGACATATTCTATTATAAGTTTAATTGCAAATTATTTTAGCATAATGAACATGGCATATGAAGAAAGAAAAAGAGAATTAATAAATTTAGTTGATTTAGTTGATAATGTTTTCGAATACCATATAAATCTTGTAAAAAACGATATAATAACTTATGAAGAAGCTAAATTGAGATTATATGATCTAATACAGGATATTAATTATGAAGATAGCAATTATATATTTACTTTAAATTTAAATGGAGAAGTAGAAATACCCTTTACAAAATATGAAAAAGGAGATAATCTTTTAAATTCACAAGATATAAATGGAAAATACTTAATAAAATCATTTATAGATATAGTAAAAAATCATGATGAAGGATATTTAGAATATTATTGGGAAAATCCAGCTAATGGACAAATTGAAAACAAACTTTCTTATGTAAGAATAATAAAAGAATTAAATTGGTTTTTTGGAACTGGAATATATTTAGATGATGTTCAAAAAAAAGTAAATCAACAGTTCATATCTGAATCTATATACCTTTTATTATTTTTAATTTCATTAATAATAATTATATTTATTGTATATAAAAAACAGCAAAAAAATTTAAAACTTCTATTAGAGAAAATAAATAATTATTCTGAAAAAAATTTAGAAACAGATTTTTATATAAATTCTAATGATGAAATAGAATTAATATCTATGAAATTAAATAAAATGGCAGATAATATAAATCTTTTAATAAACAGTTTAGAAGTAAAAAATCAAGAAAATAGTGTGCTGAATGAAAAGTTAATTGAAAATGAGAATAAACTTTTAAAAAATAATGAAGAATTAAAATCTGCAAATGAAGAAATGTATGCAATAAATGAAGAACTTGAACAATCTTATACAGAAATAAATATACTTATCAATAAAATTGAAAATTTAATATTAGTTATGTATTTAAATTATGAAAATGTAGAAGATTTTTTTCTTAATATTTTTTATATACTTGAACAGTTTATAACTGAATTTTATTATGGTGCAATTCTGTTGAAAAAAAATGATAAAATTGAATTTTTAGAAACCATTGGGCATGATAAAGAATTATTAAATTCAATTTATTTGAACTCTAAAAAAATAAAATTATATGAAGAGGTAATAGAAATAGAATCTTTAAAATTATATGAAGATAAATTTGATGAAGAAACTATAAAAATAATAAACAAAGCTATAAAGCCTCATAGAAGAACATTGATAATTCCTATAAAATCTAAAAATAAATTATATGGAAATATAGGACTTGATATATCATCAGACAAAAAAGAGAGTGAATTTTCGAGAATATCTATTGATTTTTCAAAATATTTTGCAAGTTTAATACAATTATATTTAACAATACAAGAATACAATGATGAAATAAATACTTCATACCTAAGTTTTGCAAGAAAATTAGCGGATCTTGCAGAGTCTTATGATGATGAAACTGGAAACCATATTTTAAGAGTTGGTAAATTGGCTGGTTTTATAGCACAAAAGATGGGATTAAATGCAAAAAAAATCAAAGAAATAGAAGATTTTGCTCCATTACATGATATAGGTAAAATATATATAAGTAAAGAAATTTTGAAAAAACCTGGTAAGTTGACATCAGAAGAATGGAAAGAAATGAAGAAACATACTTCATATTCATATAGATTACTTGGAGGTGATAAACATTTTGAAACGGCTTTAAATATTTCATTATATCATCATGAAAAATATAAAGGTGGAGGTTATCCTTTTAATATTTCAGGAGAAAAAATTCCAATAGAATCTTCTATAGTATCTTTAGTAGATGTTTATGATGCCTTAAGGTCTAAAAGACCATATAAAGAAGCTTATACTCATGAAGAATCATTAAAAATAATATTTGATGGTACACAGAGGACAAAATCTTCAGATTTTGATCCAAAAATATTAAAAGTTTTAAAACAATATGAAAAAGAAATAAAAGAATTATGGGACAAATTAAATTAAAAGGAGATATATTATATGGTAAATATGTTTTTATATCACAATGATATAAATGATTTATATATTTTTGAAGAAAATAATAAAATAATTAATATATCATATGGTCCAATGAATATTGAATATATAGAAAAAGAAACAGATTTAATAAAAAAAACTTATAAACAAATTAAAGAATACATGAATAGAAAAAGAAGGAATTTTGAGATTCCATTACAAACAAAGGGAACAGTATTTCAAAATAAGGTTTGGGAAGAATTAAAAAAAATACCTTATGGAAAAACAGTATCTTATAAATATATAGCAGAAAAAATTAACAACCCAAAAGCTTATAGAGCTGTTGGAATGGCCAATAATAGAAATCCGATATCTATAATAATTCCATGTCACAGGGTAATAGGTGAAGATGGTTCATTAGTGGGCTATGGCGGTGGACTACATATAAAAAGAGAACTTCTAAAAATAGAGGGAATATTAATTTAAAACTTTTAAAATTGGAGGTTTATATGAAAAATTTTGAAGATATGAAATATATTAGACCAGATGAAGATTTTTTTTTAGATTTAAAAGAATTAATAGAAAAATTTAATTCAGAACATCAGTTTGAAAAACAAAATAAGATCTTAAAAGAAATGGAACTAAAAAAGAGATTTTTTATAACTATGAGTAGTTTATGTCATATAAGATATACAATAAATACTGAAGATGAATTTTATAAGAAAGAAAAAAATTATTTTATAGAAAAAACACCTACTTTTGATAACAATTTAAAAATATTTCATGAAAGTCTTTTGAATAGTAAAAATAGAAGAAGTTTTGAAGATCTTTATGGAAAAACGTTATTTAAAAAAATTGAACTAAGTAATAAAAATATGAATGAAGAAATTATGGAAGATTTAACAGAAGAAGAAAAATTAGCAAATGAATATGTTAAATTAACAGCATCTGCTAAAATAAATTTTGAAAATAAAAAATATAATATATCCCAAATGACACCATTTATGGCTTGTGAACAAAGGGATGAAAGAAAAAAAGCTTGGGATGCAACATATAACTTTTTTTATGAAAATATAGAAAAATTTGATTCTATATACGATGAACTCGTAAAAAAGAGAACAAAGATAGCTAAGAAGTTAGGATATAAAAATTTTATACAAGTTGGATATAATAGAATGGGCAGATTGGGATATGGCGAAGAAGAGGTAAAAAAATTTAGAAATGCAATAAAAAAATATATAGTTCCTATAACACAAGATCTTATAGAAAAACAAAAGAGCAGAATAAATATTCAAGACTTCAAATATTATGATTTAAACTATTATTTTCAAGGAGGTAATCCTTATCCAAAAGATGATTATGAAAGATTGATCGAAAAATCAATTTTAATGTATGATAATCTTTCTAAAGAAACCTCAGAATTTTTTAGAACGATGAAAGAATATAATCTTTTTGATTTAAAAAGTAAAAAATCTAAAGCAACTGGAGGATATTGTACATATTTACCAGAATATAAAGTACCCTTTATATTTGCAAATTTCAATGGAACAGATCATGATATAAAAGTTTTAACTCATGAAACAGGTCATGCTTTTAATGCATATATTACAAGAAATTTTGATTTATTGTTGAATTCATCAATAACTATGGAAATTGCTGAAATTCATTCTATGAGTATGGAATTTTTTACTTGGAAATGGATGGAAAGTTTTTATGATGAAGAGACAGAAAAAGCAAAATATTTACATTTAATAAAGACTATATTCAGTATACCTTATATGTGTACAGTTGATGAATTTCAACATGAAGTATATAAAAAACCTGAACTTTCAGTATTAGAAAGAAGAAAAGTATGGAGGGAATTAGAAAAAGAATATACACCTTATAAAAATTATGAAGGTAATAAATATCTTGAAGATGGAGGTTATTGGCAGAAACAACTTCATATATATAGAAAACCTTTTTATTATATAGATTATGCTTTGGCAAGGATATGTTCATATCAATTTTTATTTAAATCTCTTGAAAACTTTGAAAAAAGTTGGGATGATTATATGAAATTAAATAAATTTGGTGCTAAGAAAGAATATATAGATCTTTTAGAATCTTCAAACTTAAAAACTCCTTTCGAAGAAAAAAATATAAAAGAAATTGCTGAAAATTTAAAAAATTTACTTGATAAATTTAATTTTTAATTTAAATAATTGGAGGAATTTTTTGCATGATACCCCTTAAAAAATTTATAGATGAAAATAATAAATATTTTAATATAAATATAGAGAATTCAAGATTTGAAAAGTGTGAAGATAATTATGTTGGAAGTTTCAATCCAATTGATAATATAAATAATAATTTATGGTTTGAAAAAGAGTTGAGAGAAAGAAATAAAGAATATATAAAAATAAAAAAAGAAGAAATTCGTAGATTAGAAAATAAAATAATTATAATACTTGAAAGTCCTCATGTAGAAGAATTTAATTCTCAAAAATTGAATTTTCCAGCACCTGCTATGGGAAAAACCGGAGAAAATTTACAAAAATATTTTATAGAGAGCATGAAAAAATATCTTGAAAATAAAAATTATAATATAATTCTTATGAATTCAATACAATATCAATGTAGTCTTGGCTATGATACAAATATATATAGAGATAGATTATGGCTTGAACTTTGGGAATATGAAGATTATGATTGTGATTTTATAAATAGGCTAAATATTTACGAACCAGATATAATAGTAAATTTATGTACTAAAGGTTCTCATAAAAAAGATCCTTATATGAAAGAAGGCGCAAAGAGTTCTATAAATAAAAAATATTTAGATTCATTGATAAATAAAGATAAATATAAAAAAATAAAAAAAACAACATTAAAAGATCTTACACAAGAAAAAATAAATAGGTTTTTATATTCACAAAATAAAAATATTAAATGTTACTCCGGAAGACATCCCTCTTTTTGGTCTATAATAAGAAATAGAAAAATAGAAGAATTAATATAAAAAACAACCTGTTTTATAATTAAAACAGGTTGTTTATATATTTAAATATTTTTTATTATATTATAAAATTCCTTTATTTTGTTAGAACAAAGAATATTTATATATTTTTTTATGATTTCTATATCTTTATTCCACCATTTTATTTCTAATAACATAGATATTTCTTCTTCTGAAAATCTTTTTTTTATAAATTTTGCAGGATTTCCAGCAACTATAGAATAAGGTTCAACATCTTTGGTGACAACAGATCTTGTACCTATTACAGCACCATCTCCAATATTAATACCAGGCATTATTATGACCTCGGAGCCAATCCAAACATCATTACCAACGATGGTGTCTCCTTTTTTTTGCCAACCATCCCTAGAATTTTCATTTAAATCAGGTGTATAGAAGAAAGGATAAGTAGTTATCCAGTCAAATCTGTGGCCTTGATTACCTGCCATTATAAAAGTGGCTCCTGAACCTATTGAACAAAACTTTCCTATCTTTAATTTATCAACATTTTCAATATCATCAGATAAATATCTAACACAATAATCTTCAAAATGTTTTTCATGATAATATCCTGAATAATAAGTATAATCACCAACTTCTATATTTTTATTACTTATATGATCTTTTATTATATAACCTCTTGACCAATGTTCGAAAACATTATTTTTCATAATTATTCCTCCTAATATGGCTTCGTTCTTAATATTATAAATTAAAATTCAATTTGAACGAAGCCATATTAGGCTGTTTTTTTCTGATCATTTAACATTTTAATCCCTCCTGAAAAAAATAATAACATATTTTTAATTTATTTGGTTTAATAAATAATTAAGAATAATGACTTATAAATAAAAATTTATTAGGGTATAATCGATAAAGTAAATTTTATAAAATGGGGTGTTTTTATGGCATATAAAGATTTAGGTGATTTTATAAATACCTTGGAGAAGAAAGAACAACTCAGGAGAATTAAAGTAGAAGTTGATAGTGAACTTGAAATAACTGAAATTGTGGATAGAGTTTCAAAAGAATATGGCCCTGCACTTTTATTTGAAAATGTGAAAAATTCTAATTATCCAGTTTTAATAAATGCTTTTGGGACTTATGAAAGAATGAATTTAGCATTAGAAGTAGAAAAAATAGATGATATAGCAAATGATATAATAGAACTTTTAGATGTTTCAAGTTATATAAGTTTAATGAACAAAATTAAATCTATTCCAAAACTTACAAGAATGTTGAAAGTATTTCCTAAAAAAATAAGTCATGCTCCTTGTCAAGAAATTATAGAAGATGCAGATTTAGATACATTACCAGTTTTAAAATGTTGGCCAGAAGATGGAGGGAGATTTATGACACTTCCTCTTGTAATAACAAAAGATCCAGAAACAGGAATGCAAAATATGGGTATGTACAGACTTCAAGTATATGATAAAAATACTACGGGTATGCATTGGCATTTACACAAAGATGGGAGATCTATATATGAAAAATATAAAAAAATAGGGAAAAAAATGCCTGTAAATGTTGCACTTGGATGTGATCCAGCAGTTATATATTCAGCTACAGCACCTTTACCAAAAGAGATAGATGAAATGTTATTCGCAGGATTTTTGAGAAAGAAACCTGTAGAGCTTGTAAAAGCCATCACGAATGATATATATGTTCCAGCAAATGCTGAATTTATCCTCGAAGGATATGTAAATATAGATGAACTTAAACTCGAAGGTCCTTTTGGGGATCATACAGGATATTATTCTTTAGCTGATATGTATCCTGTATTTCATGTTGAAAAAATAACTAGAAAAAAGAATCCAATATATCCAGCAACTGTTGTTGGTAAACCTCCAATGGAAGATTGTTATCTCGGTAAAGCAACTGAAAGAATATTTTTACCTTTAATGAAGATGTATGTTCCAGAAATAATAGATATGAATTTTCCATTAGAAGGAGTTTTTCATAATTGTGTGATAGTATCAATAGATAAAAAATATCCTGGTCATGCAAAAAAAGTTATGCATGCACTTTGGGGTATGGGACAGATGATGTATACAAAAATGATAATAGTAGTAGATAAAGATGTAAACCCTCAAGATTTATCTACAGTTGCTTGGAAAGTATTTAATAATATAGATGCAAAGAGAGACTTAGAAATTGTTAATGGCCCTTTAGATGCTTTAGATCATGCATCTAATTTACCACATTTTGGTAATAAATTAGGAATAGATGCTACTAAAAAATGGAAAGAAGAAGGACATTCCAGAGAATGGCCGAATGATATAATCATGAAAGATGAAATAAAGAATCTTGTAGATAATAGGTGGAACGAATATGGTATTGAGTAAATTAAAAACATATGGAGAATTAGTCATGTTTTCTCATACACTTTTCTCTCTGCCATTTGCATTAATTTCTATGTTTTGGGCTGCGAATGGATTACCAAATTTCGATGTTTTTTTATGGATTGTAATAGCTCTTTTTGGTGCAAGAAATGGTGCAAATGCTCTTAATAGAATAATAGATGCTGAAATAGATAAAAAAAATCCAAGAACTAAAGATAGACATATACCAAAAGGCAAAGTAAAAAAAAGAGAAGCTTTATTAATAGTAATCTTTTGTTTTGTTATAATGGAAATATCTGCGTATATGCTCAATCCATTATGTTTATATTTATCTCCTTTAGCAATAGCAATATTCGTAATTTATTCATATACTAAAAGATTTACTTGGTTATGCCATATAATACTCGGAATAGCTTGCGGTGGAGCTCCAGTTGGAGCATGGATTGCAGTTAAAGGAACGATAGATATTGTTCCGATTTTACTTGGAGCAGTTGTTACAGCTTGGGTCGGAGGTTTTGATATCATATATGCAACACAAGATTACAACTTTGATAAAGAAAATAAATTACATTCTATACCAGTCTTTTTTGGAATAAAAGGATCTTTAATTATATCGAGTTTAATGCATATTTTTTCAATAGGAATTCTTTTCTTATTATACTATATTATGAACATGGGAATATTTTATTTAATAGGATTGATAATAATATCGATATTACTTTTTATTGAACATAAAATGGTTTCACCAAAAGATTTAAAGAGTATGAAAATAGCCTCTTATAGTATAAACCAAATAGTGAGTGTTTTATTCTTAATTTTTACTTCAATAGATATATTTTTTTAATACTGGAGAGAATGACATGAAAAAAATTATTATAGGAATAACAGGTGCCAGTGGAAGTATTTATGCACATAGAATTATAGAAGAACTTTTAAAACTCCAAAATGAGGTTCATATTATAACAACTCAAACAGCTGAAGAAGTTATTAAATATGAACTTGAAACTGATATACATCATCTTATTCAAAAGTATGAAGAAATTGGTAAAATAAATTTTTGGAATAATAAAAATTTATTTGCTCCAATTGCAAGTGGATCCTTTGATATTGATGCTATGATAATTGTACCTTGTTCTATGGGAACACTTGCAAAAGTGTCCAATGGAATCTCTGATAATCTTTTATGTAGATGTGCAGATGTTTGTTTAAAAGAAAAAAGGAAAATAACCTTAGTCCCAAGAGAAAGTCCTTTGAGTTCTATTCATATTGAAAATATGCTTAAATTAAGTAAAGTTGGAGTTAATATAGTACCCCCTATGCCATCTTTTTATGATAAACCTCAAAAAATAGAAGATATAATAAATAATTCCATTGGTAGAATTATTAAAAGTATAGGTATAAAAAATGATATTTTTAAAAAATGGAATGGAGGAAATTAAAAAAATGAAGAAATATTTTATTTATTTATTTGTAGTTTTAATGATGATATTTACACTTGTTTCATGTCAAAAATCAGAACCACAACAACTGATAATAGGTGTTTTACCTGATGTGGATTCTATACCGTTTATAATAGCTTCTGAAAAAGGATATTTTGAAGATGAGAATGTAAATGTAAAAATAGAGTATTTTAAAAGTCCTGTTGATAGAGATAGTGCTTTACAAAGTGATAATCTTGATGCAGCTATTTCAGATGTTTTAGCACAAGCTTTTGCACATGATAATGGTTTTGATATAATGATAACATCTATGACAAATGGTAGTTATAAATTATTGGTCAATAAAGATTCTAATATAAATAACATAAAAGAATTAAAAGGAAAAGATATAGCAATTTCTAAAAATACAATAATAGAATATACTACGGACATGATGTTAGAACAAGAAAATATAAACCCAAAAGATATAAATAAAGTCATCATACCTAAAATACCGACAAGATTGGAAATGCTTCAAAACGGAAAAATACAAGCAGCAACTCTTCCTGAACCTTTAGCAACAGTTGCCATGAATAATGGCTCTAAGCTTTTAAACAGTTCAAATAATTTAAATATAAATCCAGGAGTTTTAATTTTTACCAGCAAATCTATAAATGATAAAACGAAAGAAATAAAAAATATGTATAAAGCTTATAATAGAGCTGTTGATTATTTAAAAACACATGATAAAGTTGATTATGCGGATATTCTTATAGAAAAGGCAGGATTTCCAGACCTTATAAAAGATACTCTCATTTTACCTGATTATAATGAAGCAAAAGCACCGACAAAAAAAGATGTTGAAGAAGTTATAAAATGGTTATATGAAAAAGAACTTATAAGTAAAGAATTTAAATATGAAGAAATAGTAAATACAACATTTGTGAGGTAATTTTATGCTTAATATAGAAGGATTAAATTTTTCTTATAATGAAAGAAATATTTTGAAAAATATCAATATATCTGTAAAAAATGGAGAGATTATTTCTATAATAGGTCCTTCTGGAGCTGGAAAAACAACATTTTTAAAAATATTGGCCGGTATAATAAAAGATTATACCGGTCAAATTAAAATAAATGACGAAAAAATAAACCCTAAAAAAAACATAATAGGGTTAATACCACAAGATTATGGACTTTTACCTTGGAAAACTGTCTATGAAAATATCAAAATATCTTTGAAGATAAAACGGGAAAAAAATGATGATTTAATACATAAAATTTCAAATTTGATTGGGATTGAAGAAATATTAGACAAATATCCAAAAAAATTGAGTGGTGGACAAAAACAAAGAGTTGCAATAGCGAGATCTTTTGTTTTGAAACCTCAACTTCTTTTAATGGATGAACCATTTTCAGCTTTAGATGCCATAACAAGAGATAATATTCAAGATAATTTTTTAAGAATATGGAATAATAACCCAGTTACAACATTAATAGTAACTCATAGTGTTGAAGAAGCTTTATATCTATCACAAAAAATATATATGATTACAGAAGAAGGAAATTTATATAAAAAAATAGATAATGATTTCTTTCAAAAGAGATTTGAGTTTTACAATGAAGATTATTATAAATGTATAAAAAATATAAAAAAGGATTTGAGTATATGAAGTATATAAAAAAAAATATTTTTAAAATATTATATGCTACATTTATAATACTTGGATTATGGTATTTATTATCTTTTATTATAAATAAACCTATAATTCCATACCCTCATAAAGTTATTATATATATTTTTAGTAAAAATATAATAGATATTTTTATTCATATAAATTATAGTTTATTTAGAATAGTCACAGGGATATTATTTGCTCTAATTATTGGCTATCCTTTGGGGATTTTAATGGGATTTTATGATAGAATAGATAAAATACTCTCACCTATTGTATACCTTACATATCCTGTTCCTAAAATAGCTTTATTACCAATTATAATGCTATTATTTGGTTTGGGAAACCTTTCTAAAATCTTGATGATAGTATTAATAATAATATTTCAAATAATACTTGCTTCAAGAGATGGAGTAAAATCAATAGAAAATGGTATTTATGATACATTTATATCTTTAGGGGCTAAAAAAATAGATTTTTTTACAGATATAGTTTTTCCTGCAACAATATCAAAAGTTCTTACAGCTTTAAGAATAGCAGTTGGAACTACGATTTCAGTTCTTTTTTTTACTGAAACATTTGGAACAGAACATGGAATGGGTTATTACATAATGGATTCTTGGATGAGGTATAATTATATTGAAATGTATAGTGGAATAGTTATTTTAAGTTTTTTGGGACTATTTTTATTCATTCTTTTAGATTTTTTTGAATTTTTATTATGTCCATGGAATAAATAAATATAATATTTGTAACATAATAATTTGGGAGGGAATTTTATGTGGAATATTATAAGGAATTATGTTATCTCTTTTATTGTATTTTTTATCATAGATATTCTTTGGCTTGGATTAATTGCAAAAAATATCTATAATAAGTATCTTGGATATATAATTAAAGATAATTTTAATTGGATAGCTGCAATTATTTTTTATATTATATTTATAATTGGAATTCAATTTTTTGTTCTCAACCCAGCGATTGAAAAGCAAAGTGTTCTTTATGCTTTTTTAGTTGGAGGAATATTTGGATTTATAACTTATTCAACATATGATTTAACTAATCTTGCAACTGTAAAACAATGGCCTATATCTATAACTATAATAGATATTATTTGGGGAAGTATTCTATCTTCATTAACCTCTGGAATAAGTTATCTAATAATAAATTTTTTTAATAAATAATAGAAGAACTTTAAAGTTCTTCTATTATTTTTGAT
>NZ_JASUSU010000050.1:0-20759 GCF_030445905.1 Oceanotoga sp.
ATTTGGATTTATAATATACTATATATTAATAACAAGAGACGATACAGATGAATATGAATTAAAAGAAATAGACATAAAAAGAGGTGATTTGATTATGACTAGAGGTAGACAACTTTACGAGGACGGAATTAAAAAGGGTAAGTTGGAAGGAATGAAGCTTGGAGAATATTTAAAAGCAAAAGATACAGTTAAAAAGTTATTATCAAAAAAATTAGATAAAAAAACTATTTCAGAAGTAACAGAATTATCTATAGAACAAATCAACAAAATTGAAGAAGAAATGAATGAAAACAAGAATTAATCTACAGCCTCCTTTTTTAAGGAGGCATTTTTTATTGAAAAATTAACCTATCAACCGTTTAATTAATTAACATAGATATATTGTATAATTCAAACAACAAGTATCAATTTAAATGTTCTTTTTCCCTCACAGCAGAATAATTTCTCAGTGGGTTTTATTTTAAAAACCATTTATAAAGGGGGTCATTATGTCAAAAGAATACATATTATCCAAACAAATAAATTGGGCCAAAAGACAAGGACTCAAATTATATGGAAGTGAAATAAATAATGGTGAAAAAACGTATGTAATAAACTTAGAGAACAACCTGTTTCAAAAAATGTGTGCACAAACAAAACAACAATTTTTAAATGGAGATGGGAATGAAATAACAGACTCAGGAAAAAGTCTAGCAAAAATGAAAGCTCTTCATTCTTCGTCTTCTATAACAGTTAATATATTTCTATATTGGAAAAAGAAGGATTTGGACTCCCTATTAAAATCATTAAAACTAACTAGAAAAAAAACAAATGTTAAAAAAGAAATGATTTTTGAATCTAAACAACCAATATCTAAAGAATATAAAAGACCACCTAATTTAGATTTAGTAATAAAAACAGAAGATAATAAAATCTTTGCAATAGAAAGCAAATTCACAGAACCTTTTTCAACTTATGAAAAAAAAGGTATATATATTAAGTATATAAACCATCAAAAGCTTTGGAATGGAATACCTAATACATATGAATTAGCTAAAAAATTATGTCCTGAAAATAAAGAATATAAGTACTTAGATGCATCACAATTAATAAAACATATTTTGGGATTAAAAAATAACTATGGAAAATCAAAATTCAAACTATTATATCTCTATTATGATGCCTTTTCTAAAGAAGCTTATGAACATAAAAAAGAAATAGAAAATTTTTCTGAAATAGTCAAAAAAGATAACATAAAATTTTATTCAATGAGTTATCAAGAATTAATAATTGACTTATCTAAAAATTATCGGGAAAATAATGAAAAATATATAAACTACATAACTGAAAGGTACCTATAAAAAGGAGATAAAAATGAGAGGAATATCTAATAATTTTATAAAAAATTTAAAAGATGGGATACTAAAACCAATATTAGAATACATCAAAGAAGATTCAAACCTGATCTTAGAAATAAGAAATGATTACATAAACATCTACTATCGTGGAGGAAACTTACTAAAAATTTCTGAAAAGACTATTGGTATTTCCAAATATGACTTTTATTTCAACAACAAATACATATTAAATCCTAACAAAACCAATGTTAAAATAACAAATAATATGAAAGTTATCGATTCTACAAATCCTAAGGATGTTGAAAAATGGATAGATATCATACCACATATAAAATATGAAATGGATAAATGGCTATCAAAATATAAAAAGTTAGAAAAAGAATATCAGCAAACAATAGTTAGAGAAAACAATATAGACTTAGCAAAAAGTACCGATTATTTCATATGCGACATTGAAAATGCAAAAGGTAAAGGAAGATATGATCTAATAGCAGTAAAATGGATATCAAATGGTGCAAAAAGGAAAAGTGGAAAAAACTTAAGATTAGCTTTTGTAGAATTAAAATTTGGGGATGGTTCGCTTAAAGGATCTTCAGGGTTAGAAAAACACATAAAAGATGTGGACGAATTCTTATCAAACCAAAAAAATATAGATAATATAAAAGAAGAAATGAAAAAAACATTCAACCAAAAATTAGAATTATGCCTAATAGAAAATCAAAATAAAATTGAAAATTTTAGTGATGAAAAGCCAGAATATATTTTGGTCTTGGCTAATCATGACCCAGATTCTACACTTTTAAGAATAGAATTAAAAAAAATCCAACCAAGCGAAAATTTCGAACTAAAAATAGCAACATCTAATTTCATGGGATATGGACTATTTCAAGAAGCCATTTATACTCTGGATGAATTTAAGAAAAAATTCTGTGAACAAATATAAGTTAATTTAAACAAAAAACAGAAGATTTTTTATAAAAAATTTTCTGTTTTTTTATGCATTTTTGCATATCAATTATGAACCGCTTACAGCTAATTGAATAATGCCCATAAGAATTTTAAAAACTATAAAAATCCAACCAAGCGAAATAAATAATTATATATTCTTAAAAATACGTGTTAACCTATGTCATAAAATTTTATATATCATAATTTTTATATGATGAATCAAAAGAAGAAATTATTGTTTCATTAAAATTTGAATATCCTTTTAATGAATCTTTAGAATGGAATGATCATTTGGTTGGAATTGCAGGAAGCTCAAATTCAAAAAAAATTGAAAATAATCAATTCTATTTTGATGCATACATTTTAATACCAGATGAAAAAGGCACTCATTATATATCTCATAATGGTATATATTTGCACATACTAAACGAAAAGTGTACCACCCTATCACACAAATCCTGTATAATGAAATTTGGCAAAAAAAGCATTCTACAGGAGGAAAAGAAAGGTGATAGAGATGGTACAATACAATTATATAAGATTTTTGTATTTTAACAAACACAAAACTCATAGAGCATTAGCAAAAGAAATGGAGATATACAAAGAAAGTTACTTCTACAGTAAGATAATACTATTCAACGGAGAAAGCTACCGTTACAGAAACCGAAGGTAAGAAATTATGGTACATAATTAGGTTAGCAGGGTGGTATAGTTTTCGGTTAGCAATAGCAACGGGATTTTGGTAGCAAAAGAGGATAGGGTTAATGATATTAGGGAGGTTTATCAAAATTTTTATGGGGATAGAAAATAAAAATTTTGATTGTTGGAGGATCGAGGTTGGATGTTGGAAGTAAAAAAGCAAAGTCTCTAAAACTCCCCGCAAAGAGCAGCACCCCTCTAATCTCTCATTTCAGAGGGGATTCAAACCTTTAAATATCAAATATAGATATCAACTTAGGTTGGTATCTTTTTTTATAGGTTTTATGATGGTTATAAATTAATCAAGTGATAGATTAATTCTATTTTTTAGAGTTTTTGAAAAACTATGAAAATTAAAGATTTTTTATTGTAATTGATTTTAATTGCCGTTATACATACGTATATGCGCGTAGAAGAACTTCATTTTTTTGATAAGTCGTGAGAAAAATTTATAAGTCATCGTAGATGACAAAGAATGCAAAATAGCTTATATGCTAATGTGTTATTTATTATATTGTTGTTTGTATTTTTTTATGGATATTTCAGGAGAGAGAAACTTTTTCAAAAATGATAGGAGGAAAGAATGAAGGAAAAGATTGAATTAACAACACCAAAGAAATTTGCAAGGAAGAACGGGATTGAGTATGTGGATGTTTTGTCTGCTATTAGGTTATCTGGTATCAGGCCAATTTATAAGGAGGTTAATATTACTCTTTTTGAAGAAAGGGATTTGATAGAATCTTTTGATAGGTATTTCCCGGGTATTTTGGAGTAGAAATCGTGGAGTGATTTCTGTATTTTCTCACTTGACAAAGAGAAATATAATTATGTATAATTATACGAACATATGTATATATAATGATTTAATAAAAATTTGGTATAATAGGGGTGAGAGATGGGGGAAGATAACTTTTATAAAGTTAATAAAACACTTTCTAAATTAATTGAAGAAATTCAAAAAAATAATATATTTGATGAAAATTTTCCCTCTTTAAGAAAAACTATTGAAAATTTTGACATAAATGAAGTTTTTGATAATATGTTGAGTTTTTATGAGATAATTGAGAAATATGATATAAATGGGATAATTGATCATTTTGATAGCAGCGAAATGAATGTCAGCTATAGGTTAAAATCTTTAGAGTCACTTAAAATTAAATGGAATAAAAATATAGGAAAATCAAAACAATTGAGAGAAGTTTGCAATGACTCTTTAGCTTTTAGAATTATTGTAAATATTGAAAAAGAAAGAGTTTTAGAAATAATTGAGAAAGTTTATAAATATGATAAAGGTTTTGAAGTAGTTGATTTTTATAAAGATCATAAATCAAAAGATGATGGTTATAGAGGTATTCATTTATATTTTAGATTCAATCCAAAGTCATTTCCTGTTGAAATTCAAATTTGGAATAGAAAAGATGCTATTTTAAATTATTATACCCATGAAATTATATATAAAAGCGATAATAAAGAAGACTATGAGGAATATTCCTATAAACTGAGAAAATGGTTAGATAATTTGCCTGAAGCACCAAAAAATATTGATAAAGAATTTATTGATTTTTGGTATGAAATGTTTTTAGAAGTAGATAACAGAGGTGATTAGTATGAGTTATTTGTATGCAAGAAGAGTTGGGAAAAAAGGAACTTGGTTAATAAAAATGGATATGAAAAAAGCGTTGAAAATAATAAAAGAAAATGACGAAATGAGAGATTATTTAGGAGTTATTGGAGGGAAAAATATAAATAGTCTTAAAAGAACTTATGGGGAATATGCTCCGTTTAAAGAAGTGGATTCTTTAGAGGAAATTAAAAAGGAAATGCATATATAGTAAAGATTTTTAATTTTTAACAGATTCAGAATGACAAGTTATTTCTGTTGGAAGATATTGAGAATTTGTAAAACAAATTCCCTGTTGTTAGTTGTTAGTAAGAACCTCTAAAAAACAAAAACCAAGTGCCTAAACTCCTCCCCTGTTTCACAGTAACAGAACAAATTCAAAATTACATATATCAGAGATATCAACTTTGGTTGGTATCTTTTTTGTTATTAATTTGTATTTTTTGGTATTTACTTCTTGGTGCACATACTAAATGAAAAGTGTACCAAAAATAAGGGTTCGCTAAACGAAAAGTGTACCACCCTATCACAACAAATCCTGTATAATGAAATTTGGTAAAAAAAGCATTCTACAGGAGGAAAAGAAAGGTGATAGAGATGGTACAATACAATTATATAACATTTTCGTATTTTAACAAACACAAAACTCATAGAGCGATATCAAAAGAAATGGGGATATAAAGAAAGTTACCGTTACAGAAATCGAAGACAGTAAATTAAAGGAAACTGAAAAAAGATTCGATTTTTCTCTTTTTATACAAAAAGAGATAGAAAAGAAGTTCTTCTTTCTATATGGTACATAATTGGGTTAGCAGGGTGGTAGAGCTTTCGGTTAGCAATAGCAAGAGGAGGTATTTTTATGATTAATAATATGGATGATTTTATTAAATATTTAGATACGTTATCCAACGAAGAGTTAAGAGAAGAAATGGAAAGTTTTGGAATTGAATTTAAAGAAAATGATGAATTATATGATAATTAATGGAATACAAATTATGAAATGTATAATTTGGAAGTATCATTTGATGAAAATGTAGAAAAATATTCAAAAAGTGAAGATTTGGGTAAGGCAGCTTAGAATGAATAATACATCAATATTTCAATTTAAAAAATACTTACACTTATCTCATCCTTTTTTAATTTTGCCATGATATTCTTCATATTCGAAGAATAACGTTCCATTATTAAAAATTTTTAGTATCAAAAATCATATATTCAAAGCTATTTCTTTTTCACTTCATTTGTTTAAAATAAAAAACAGCTTGGCCTTTTTTATATGCAGGGGAAGAGGTGGAGGTTTTGGAAAAGGTTTTTAAAACATTAGAAGAACAAGTTGATTTGTTAAAAAGTAGAGGGTTAAGGGTAGAAGAAGTGGCTTGCAATAATTGAATATAGAACTAGGACATCATTCTATGGTGTGGTAACTAAAATAACGTACTCGGTTAGGACTTATGCTAGCCAACATGGACTTTTACAACCCCCTTGCTTTAGCTGGGGGTTGTTGACAATGATTCTTCTTTTATAATATTCTTGTATAGTTGTCTATTTTGTATATGGCGTCAGATGGTTCTGGGTTTAGAAATTTATTTATATGAAGTTTTTGTCTATTTCCGATTAATAAAATAGGGATTTTTAGTTCGGTTTTAATTTCGTATGGATAATAGTGTTCTCCTATCCTCTTTATAAGTCTTCTAGAATCAATAACTATAAATCTATGGATTATTTTTATGTTTGAAAATAATTCAAATTTAAAATTACTATTATTGATTTTTTTTGCTAGATCATTTACCATTATGTCTGAAATCCATCTCAATGTTTTTCCAGAATTAATAAATTTATAAATGTAATCTTTTGTATAGTATTCATTTGACTTTAGTTCCACGTGAAGGATGAATAAATTGTTTCCATCATCAGGTTCCGGTATTATTATGTAATCTGGAAAAGATTTATCTTTTGAAAAAATGGGGAACATCTCTAGATCTATTTTTTGCTTTTTGAAGTTTGCTGGGTCAAATGCCAATATTATTTTTCCTTTATCTTTGAAATCAAGTTCAACTTCCTTATTTTTAGCTCCTTTATCCGGTTCTATTAGTGTTTCATATTCTTTGTTTTTTTGAAATTGAAATTCCTGATTAATGTTATCCAAGATATATTCGTAAAGGTCATATGATGTATATTCTTTGCTCTTCAAATATCTTCATCTTCGCTTTCCGTGATAGAAAAATATATGTCATCAGATATATCTTGTATTTTGTTTATTGAATCTTTGAAATTCTTTAGGTCTAATCCATTTAATTTGTCAAATGCTAATTTTTCTATTTTACCATTATTTATAAAATATGAATTGACTTTTTTATAGTCTAGTATCATATCTTCTGAGTAATTATGTTCTTTTATTATTTCTTCTTTTCCTTTAAAATCCTGAGATAATAGCATTAGATTGTTTATTTCTCTAACTATGAAATCACTATGCGTGCTTATTATTACTTTTAATCCAGAGTTGATCATTTTTGCAAAGAATTGAGCTAATCTTCTTTGATTATCTGGGTGTAAGTTCATTCCTGGTTCGTCTATTAATACAATGTCTCCTTTTTTTGCGTAATAAAGAAGATAATAATATAATCCAAATAATGATTTTACTATTGATGATGAATTACTTAACGATAATTTTATGTTTGTATTTTTTGGAATGTAATAAAAACCGGTGTTATCTTTGGAAAAATTTCCTTCTAAAATATTGAGGAGCTCTTCTGCTAAATCTTTGAATAGGTCGTTAGGTTTTTGGTTATTAGTTAAACTTAGTAAAAAATTGTAATAATCTTCTATCGGTTTTGGATAATTATACCTTAATGAAGGATCATATAATTTTGTATCTATATTTTGGTTTTTGTTTTCTCTATATAAGTCCCTAAATATATTAGAATTTATTGTTCTTAAGTAGTTTAATTCGTTATAATATATGCTGATTCCTTCTCTTATTGAGGGAATTAAAAAAGCAGAAGAGTAAATATTTTCGTATATGTAATCGAATATAAAATTTTTCATAACAACTTTAAAAAGCTTATCCGGTATGCGGTCTAAATCTAAAGGGTTCATGGTAAGGTGTGATTTGTATTTAGAAATTTGTTCTATTTTTATATCTAGGTCATTTATAAGTCCTAGTCTTCTATCTTCAGTATTTTTATTTTCAAATTTTTCTAAAAGTTCTTTTTTTGTGAAATCAACGTCTATGATAGCATCTGATAATAATTCTTTTTCCATGTTTAAAAAATTAGGTAACTCATCCTTTGTTTCTTGAATTAATTTTGGCAAAATATTTTCTTTATATTCATCTGCTATTGTTTTTATATCTAATTTTATTTCTGTTAGAGACTTATATGTGTCTTTATTTTTAATATCTAATATTGAAAGATTATGGCCTCTATGAATTCTTTGAGAATTAAATGAATAATTTTTTGATATTTTGGAGAAAATAGCATAAAATAAATAAGTTAGGTATGTTTTTCCTGAGTTGTTTGGACCACATATTATGGTAAGATCATTATTTTCAATTTTTCCTTCTTTTATAGGTCCAAAATTTTTTATGGTTATTTTCATTGTAAAAACTCCTTAATTTGTTTTTATTTTCATTATTTACATTAATTTTATCATAAAAAATATAATTATCATCGTTTCATTGAAATTGCTATTGCTAACCAAATATTGTACCACCCTGCTAACCTAATTATGCATCATATAGAAAGAAGAAGTTCTTTTCTGCCTCTTATGTATAAAAAGAGAAATTGAACCTTTATAAGCATTCCCTTAATTTCTCGTCTTTGGTTTTTAGTCTTCGCCCTCTGAATAGTTTTATCTTGCTGTTGTGGATTAACCTGTCTATAATCGCTGCTTTAATCTTTTCATCATGAAATATTCTAGACCATTCTGCAAATTTAAGATTAGTAGGAATTAAAATTGTGTTTGCTTATTGAACGAAGGCTTTTTATCTTTTATTCTTAACTTAGTACTCCTGTAAGTTATAATTCTTAATGTAGGAATAAAAAATAATAAATTATAAGGGGTGAGATTATATGGAGCATGAATACTTAGAGATTGTAAGTATTTTTGAAGATGTATTTGAAGATGTATTTCCAGATAGTGTAATAACCAAATTAATTAAAATTATTAATATTCACTCATCAGTTTCCGATCTCATGTTCGAAAGAAAGTTGAGAAGATTTTTAAATGAAATAGATAGAATTCCTCAAGGTGAAAAAGGGGAATTAATAAATGAAATCAAAAGTGAAAAAGATCTGGAGGATTTGGGGCTAAAATTACTTGATATTATTAATGAATCAGACGATGAAAATAAGAGTACTTTAATCGGTAGATTATTTATTTTGCTTTTAGAAGAAAAATTGAATGAAAAGGAATTTTTTAGAGTTAGCCATTTAGTTAATAACAGTTATTATGACGATTTGTTTGAGCTAAAAAAATTTTCAAATGAAGGTACTATTTTGTCAAATGATTCTAGTGTTGATAAAGATATACTAGAGAGCTTGTCTAATTATGGATTTATAGAAATTAAAGGTATAGATGGTGGTAATGTAATAGATCCAAATAGTGGAGGAACTATTTATGGTATTAATAAATATGGCATCATTGTAAGGGATATTCTTTAATTTTATAAAAAAGTATAAAGATGATGAGTTGAATGATAAGTATGATTGAAAATTATAAAAATGGATCAAAAAGAAGCAAATATAGACTCTTTAATGCAGGGGAAAAATAACTTTCAAAAAGATAATTATAGAGAATGAGATATTTTTCAATATAAATCGTTAGATTTAAAAATATATTATACAGTTAAGACTGATTTTAAAAAATTAGAAACAAGTGATATCATCTTTAATAATAATAATATCTTAAAAATCTAATATTTTATATGTGCTCAATAACAAATATTAAAAAAAATCAAAATGCAGATTTTTATTACCATTTTTTTAGTTTCACATCTATACATATTATACGAGGGGGGATAAAAATGAGAAAAAGGACTAGGAAAGTTACAATAGCAATTTTAGAATTTAATGATGATGATTCAAATTTTATAAAATTCTTTAACTTTGAAGAATCGCATAAATATAAAGGAAGAAGATTTTTTAAAAGCGGTGATGGTAAAAATGTCTTATCTGTTGAAATTACCAAAGTTGCTGATTTAAAGTTTTACCGAGGTGTTTTTTATAAAAGCTCTCAAATTATAAATAGTTATTATTTTGATGAAGTAAGATATGTGGATTCAGATGTTAATGATAGAGTGCAAGACAACGAACATGTAGTTAATGCTTTTCGTTTTTTAATAATTCCTCATGATGGAAAAGAATATTTTGTTTTTGAAGATGTTAGGACACCTACAAAAAATGACTTTAGAGATCTGATAATAGAATACTATTTACAAAATAAAATTTCTGAGAATTTAATATTAAACATAAAGGATGCTCCTAGAGGTTATTTTCCAAATCTAAGCGAAGTAGATGTAAGGAAAGTGACTATAAAGAAGTACGGTGGTACACATGGAGATAAAAAATTTTCAGACTCTTTGCAAGTAGACACCGTTACAGAAACAGAAATAAAACCTCAACCTAGAAAAGCGGGAGTCGATGTTCGCTTAGATAGAGGTGGCCCTGAAGGAAATAAATTATATATAACAGATGGTAGAAATAGATCAGAAATTCAAGAAATCATAATTGACGAATGCGATGAAGTATTTTTAGTTTATAAGATAGGGAAAGAAAAACATATATATAATTTAAAAAATCAAAAAATAACTGATTATTTAGAAATTGATGAAAACTCCATTAGTGATCATCAGGCAATATGGAATATTTTATATAGTCAATATAAAACATATTTTTAAAAATGAGGAGATAAAATGAATTTGAAGAAAATATTTTTTGATAATTATATTTTTTTATTAGTGATAACGATTGTATCTATTTTTATTATAATTTCTCACAATTTCAATCTGTTTTTTATAAATGATTTATACAATTTATTAAATACAAGTAATGATTATTTAAACACTACGCTAAGTATTGTTATAAATGTATCTGGGATATTAGCTGGTTTTATTTTTACCGGTACTACTATATTTTTAAGTTTAGAAAATGTATATGATTTTTTAAAAGAATCTGGTAGGCTTAAATACATATTTAAGAATTTTATTAAAACGATAACACATTTGACGATTTTAATTATTTATTCCTTGATTATTAAATTCTTTTCTATTGATATTTTAATATTAATTGTAATAGGAGTATCTTTATACACCCTGATTGAATTATTATCTTTTTTAAATATATTTGGGTCTGCTTTTGAGGCAAACTCTGCGTTAGATGAGGAGAAAGAAAAAAATGAAAAAAAGCAGAAAGAAATGGAAGCGGAAATGGATAGGCAACTAAGAGAAAAAGAGAACGAAAAATAATTTATAGTTAGTATAATTAAAGTCCCTGTAATGATATGATACCTACAAAGTAGACAAGAGTTATAAAAAACTCACTTTTTAACAGAAATAGTAAATAAATCATTGACAAACAAATCAACAGAATCTTGGTTAAAAGAATCATGAAAAGAAGCGGGAGCTATATAGATAAAATAAAGCAACACGCTCAGATTCCTTCTAACTTTGGTAAAGTTCCCAAGCTAGATTTGCTATAGGTGGGTTACTATTATTTTACTTCTCTTGTTTTCCATAATGCCATTGGGTGATTTCTAATTCGTTCTAGAATCTTCTTATCCTCAAATAAGAGCTCTGGAATGTATTCACCGCTTTATACTATTTTTATCTCTCGCTGATATGGCAGCATAGAATACAACACACTTCTTGAGCATCTCTTCTTCCGATTTATCAAATAGACCATAGTGAATCATATTTTTTACAACATATAAATATGTCGTAATTAGACAAGTATATGGCCTCCTTGATCCGTTATTGTAAATAAATCTTCCGGTACCATCAGTTTCCATTCACTATTATAGAAGCTATTGCCCTTTGTTTCACTCACAAGGTATCGTCTGCTTTTTCCTATTTTACTTTTACAATATTCTATGAACTCTTTTGATAACTGCATCTCTTTTCGATAATGATCAAGGAGATATCCTACCCGTTGATATAGTCCCTGGGTATTATATATGTCAAGATATCGCTTTAGTTTATTCTCATCTAAATATTGGATTCCTTCCAGGCAGTTTAACAATTCTTCAAAACCACCTATTTTATTGAAATCCCTTATGCTGTCAACAACTGTCCGTTCCATATCTGTTATTCTAACCCCGGTTGTGTTCTTTGCTTCTAAAATACCCTCACTCATCCTAGATGCAACATATTTATAAGTTACGTGATCATATTCAAAGTGATTGAATTTTGTTTCAGATGAAACATACACTTCATAAAACACTTGATTCGCCAGCCCATAATATTCAAAAGCACTGTGATGAGAGATATATGCAGTGTCGGTTATGGCGCAAGCGATTTGATAACGAGTTGCTACAATCTGCCCTGTTGTTGGGTTTACAACAGAATAGATATTCTTTCTGACCTTCCTAACCCAGTCTCTTTTCATCAAACGATTTAGCTGAGTATACGCTGTCTTCTCATTACCTGTAAGCTTTTTCACATCATCGATTGTAAAAACCGGATACTTCGCCAGCTTAGTTAACACATCCACTTGTCTCACCCTTTTTTAATTTTGCCATGATATTCTTCATATTCGAAGAATAACGTTCCGTTATTAAAAATATTATACCTATTCTATATGAGCTTTTTTATCTTTTTTTTAATTTTACCACGTTATTCTTCAGAAGTAAAGAAAATAATTCCATTATTAAAAATTTTTAGTATCAAAAATCATATATTCAAAGCTATTTCTTTTTCACTTTATTTGTTTAAAATAAAAAAAGCTTGGCGTTTTTTTATATGCAGGGGAAAAGGTGGAGGTTTTGGAAAAGATTTTTAAAACATTAGAAGAACAAACTGGTAAAAAATTTTAGAGATTGAAATTAATATAGCTTGATAAGTGAGTATAAAGATCTTTTTCTAAAGCAGAAAAATTTTTCTTCATAACCATACTCCTAGGTATTTGTCTATTTTATCTTGTATATTTAATTTTTTTGAATATAATTCTAAATTTTTTAGATTTTTGTTTTGGTCGTTTATATATGATTTTATGGATTTTCTGAATATTTCAACATCTAATTTATTTCTATATCTCATTACATCGCATATGGTTTTATCTCTATCGAAGATTTTTATTTTTATTCCCATTTTTTCATAATAGTCAACACCTATTTGTAGTATTTTTGGTTCTATATAGAAGACTTTTATCAGTGGATAATCTATTTTATATTTTGATTTTTCATTGTTTTTATTGACAGCAATTTGAGTTTCAGAAGGAACTCTGTCTATGTATTTATAATGAAATAATGCACTTTCTAAATATATTATTGCCTCTGGGAATAGTCTTGCGATTATAACATCTTCTGGATATATGTTGTTATTTATTTCATAATATCCTCTTTTTATTTTATTTATTTTTCCTTGTATTAGTAATTTTTTTATTTCTCTATCTGAAAGACCTGCTTTTTTTAATTGATTCGTTTTTAGAATCCCTTTGTTTTTATTGAATAGTTCATTTAATTTTTTATTTGAGATATCTTTGATTTTAATCACCCTCTTTGCTAATGGGAAAGCGTGTATTTTGATACAATTATACCACATTTTTTTACTTTTTTTGTGTATAAAGTTATTGTAGTAACAGAGAGGAGTTTTTAGTGGTAAAAGAAGAGAAGGTTAGTGGTATTAGAGAGTTTTATAGGAATTTCTATGGAGATAAAAGATGAAAATTTTGGTTAGTTGGAGTCGGAGGAAACATTGGGCTCTTTGGTCCTGCTTAGAGTAGTGTTTGTTGTGGATAAAAATACAATATCTTCAAGTTTATACCCTCGCTTATGATGACATACGCTTAACCTTTTAAAATAAGCTGCTTTTCAGCAGCTTATAATTTTGATGCTCCAAGGTTTATCCACCTTTTTTCATTATTTTCTTGAATAACTATGATTTTATAGTTATATTTATTTTTTATTTTTTTAAAGAGATCTGGAGATATTTTTATTGCTAGTAGCAAAGAGTTTTCTTTGTGATTTTGTCTTCTTGAAGTGATATACCTTATTTTTACGTTTTTGTTGTAGTCGGTTTCTTTATTTTTCAATAATTCTTGTATGTCTAAAAAATCTTTTAGTTCTTTTAAAAGTTTTTGATTTTCTACTGCTATCATTAAATCCATTGCTTCATCTAAACATATCCCAACGCCGTAATTAAAAGCATCGTTAATTTTTGCTGTATAACAAAATATTTCTTTTTGTATTTTTTCTTCCATAGCGCTTTTTGAATTGTTTAAGACGTTTATGTATTTCTTTGGTATAAGCCATTTACCCTGTTGCTTTTTTGCTATTAACCTTCCCCTTCTTATGTCTTTTGATATTGTGTCTTGTTTTTTATTCAATATTTTTGCCAATTCTTCGGTTGTATAGTAATCTTGTTCTTCCATACATATATAGTTATCGAACGCTTCTATTAAAGCTCTTTTTATGAGACGTTCTAAGTCTTCGAAGTTCCCTTTGTTTATAATTTTGTCTATTTCTTGTGGTGATTTGTTTGGAGTTGTTTTGAATACTTGATTTATTCCAATATCACCTTTTTCGAGTGCCTTATAATATTCTTTTCTATCGTTTTCTTTCAATCCTTTTATTACTATGTTTGGATATCCTTTCATCAACAATATATAGTTCATAACTATTCTGCCGGTTCTACCGTTACCATCGTTGAAAGGATGAATACCTTCAAAATAATTATGTATTCTTGCCATTGCTTGATATATATTATATTTTTCTAGTGAATAAGTTACGTAGTTTATCCAGTTTTCAACCCAGAATTCTATATCATTTTCCGGGGGATTTGTGTTTGGAGCATTGAAAATATCTACTTTATTATTTCTGAATCCTCCGTTTATTTTTTCATTTGATGATTCACTTAATAGTTGTTTATGTATTTGCCTTATTGTGGCTTTGCGTAGGTCAAATTCGTTGTCTTTGTATAATTCTATAGCATAACTGTACCAATGCTTAGCTGTGGAGAAATAGTTTATTATTTCGTCATCTTGGTCATAATTGCCTTTGATTATAGATTTTAAATCTTTTTCTGAAGCGACTATCCCTTCTATTTTTAGAGAGTGCCTAGTATCGTTTTTTATCAGGTAAAGCCATTCTTTGTTTGTGATATCTACTTTTTCGAGTTTTAATATGTTTTTTCTTGGTAGTATCAAGTCCATATTATCACCTCTGTTGTCCGGATAATCATTTACTTTTTATTTACATTAGCTATTTAGTCCTTATTTATTGATTATTACATAGATTGTAGGTTTAAATTAGGGTTTTATAGTTCGGACAGTACTTAAATCCTATATTTTATCACAAAACTGTTATTAGATATAACTTTAGATAGGCTTTGTATCATTTTATTATAACACATTGCGTTTTAATTTTTACTTTCTATGTTCCTTTAAAATAAGGCTTTTTATTTTATGTTTATATTATAGAAATTTTATAGAAATATATTGTGGAAATTACTAGGTTCTTAGACGATTTCAGAATGCCTTTATAGTGAAAGGTTTATCTTAAATTAGCTTTTAAATACTTATTTTGTAACTTTAGAGTTTTATAATTTTAATAGTAGTTAGTGCCAAGGTGTTCTTCGAGAGCCTTGGCCTTTTTTTATAGTTCTAAATATTTTTAGAAGGAACTCTGATATGGGTATTCTTTCAAGAATTCTTTCCATCATATAGATTCTTAAGACTATGTCTGAATTGAGATTTTTTTCTTTTGATAAATTTCTTATTAATGCTTTTAATTGCATTAGACTTTTCATAAGATTATCTCCAAGTATTCTCTTAATGTTTTTTCGATTTTTAGTTTTTTTGAGTATTCTATTAATTTGTTTAGGTTTTTATCTTTTCTGGATACATAAGCTTTTAATGAGTTTTTGAATACGTCTTTATCCATATTGTTTCTGTTTTTGATAATATCACATATTGTTCTCTCTTTATCATATACTTTTATTTCTCTTCCAAAATTGGTTTTTGTTTTTGTTAGTCCGAGATTATAGTTTTCTTTTTTTGTCCAGTGTATGTTTACATTATATTTTTCAAGATTTTTGAGGTTATAACCCTGAGGGAGAGTTACCGTGTAATTTATTGGATCTCTATCTGTCAAATTATGTAAGTATAGTGCTGTTTCGTGAGAAAAGACTATTTTAGGAAATTTTTTTTGCAATATATACATTTCGTCTTCAAAAGTTTCTGGAGTAATGTATATACCCCTGTCTACTCTTTCAAGAATATTTTTTTCTATAAAAATATTTAGATATTGTCTTGGGATTCCTAATTCAACAACCTCTTTTGTAGTTATTAGCCCATTTTTTCTATTTATTAATTTTTGTAATTTTTCAATATAATTCATATAATCACCTCTTTACAAATACACTATAATTATACACGATTAATGTGTAAAAGTCAAATTTGTGATCCATATGATAATAAACAAAAATCATACACTTGTTTGTGATTGGTAAAAGAGGCTTAAGTGGTCTACAAAGAATGGCAGTCTATCATAGAAGGTTAGGTCTAATTTGGTTTTAATTACACTCTTTTCTAATAGGTAAGCGGGGGTTTTAATACAATAAAATAATATTTTTTTAATAGAAATAACGGCTTGATTGATATTTTTAGTTCTAAATATTTTTAGAAAGTTAATTTTAACATTAACTTATTGAAGTAATAAGGAACTTGATATATAATAGTTCTTAAATAGTAGAGTAAGTTAATTAAATTATTAATTTATTCTTTAAAAAAGGAACTGATGTTATGATGAAGTATTATGAAGAATTTTCAGATTTGGAAGTTTTTAATTTAGAAGAAGCATCTGAAATAGTTGGAAATAAAAATAATGCAAAAGTTTTGTTGAATTCTTATTTGAAAAAAGGTTTTGTAAAGAGAATTAGAAGGAACCATTATTGTTTTGTTGGGTTTAATAATAATTATAGTTGTAATCGGTATTTGATTGGAAGTAAAATAAATAGTACTTCTTATTTAGGCTATCACAGCGCTATTGAGTTGCATGGGTTATCTCACCAAGTAAGCAATGTTGTTTATGTTTTGTCTGATGTATATTTTAAAGATTTTGAATTTGAAGGATTTTATTATAAATATTCTGGAAAAGGTATTAAAAATGGAATTTCCACGTATAAGATGAATAAAGATATTAAATACACTGATTTGGAAAGATCTATTGTTGATTGTATTGATAGGCCTATTTTTTGTGGAGGAGAAAATGAGATAGATGAAATATTAAAGATTTCTCCTGTTTTGAATGAAGAATCTTTAATGAAATATTTGCAAGAGTACAATAAAAAGATTCTTTATCAGAAAGTGGGTTTTTTCATGGAAAAGTATCAAGAAAATCTAAATATTTCAAACTTGTTTTTAGAAAAGATAGAAGCAAGAATTGGTAAAACAAATAAATACTTAAATGAAGAGGCGAAGAATGGGAAGGGCTTTTTAGTTAAGAGATGGAACTTAATTGTACCTTATTATCTTGATAAGAAGGGTGAGCTTTTTGTTTAATAATTATGATTATAAGTATTATTCCAAGTTGTCTAGCCAATCAGGGTTCCATAAAGACGTTATTGAAAAAGTTCATAGACTAATTAATACATACAACGGAACTTACTCCAGCATCAACCACCTGTTCTAATGAAATCGAAATTAAAGTAGCTAGAAGTGCAAGTATTCTTGTATGAAATAATTAAGAAACAGCTCTCTTGCCTTCATATAAAAAACCAAAGAAAGATAAATAGGTAATATTATAAATGCTCAAACATGTACAAAGGAAGTTTCACATTTTCTAATAGCTAGAAAACAAAAATATCTGATTAAGAAAGATCATTTTATTAATTCTTTAAGATGCGGAATATTGTTCAATATCGTTTATTAATTTTCTTTCTCTGGCTTCGCTAATATAATTATTTAGTTCTTTTACTGCTTCTTCAGCTAAAGGCCTTGTAATATGTGGTTTTAATTCTATAATTCTGTTAACTACTTTCAGATCATCTTCCAGTTTTTCATTTTTTTTCACATACAAAGCAGTAGCCACACATTCTAATTCTTTAACAGACTTACTAGCTAATTTCTCCACAATAAAATCAGTACGATCTTTGTATTCCTGAATAGTATTAACAAATTTTGTTTCCAACACACTAGCGTAATTTCCTGGTAAAAAAGTAGCCCCATAAGGTATTCGAGGTTGCATTTCAATAAAATTATCGGCGCGCATTGAGGAGAGTTCATCCCTTAAATCAAAGGAGAAAGGACCATGTTTGTATAATATAAAATTATAATTCATAGGGATATTCAAGAAATTTTCTAAAAAATAAGTACATTTTTGAATGTGAGTTTCCCCCGTCCAACTACCTTTTTTATTCATCTTACGAATAAAAGAAATAATTAAGGCTTTCCTCTTCAAACCTTTAAGCATCTTCATCTTCTTCCTCCCCTTCTAATAATGTATCATCCTTATTTTTTAATATATCTTCTTTATTTTCCATAAGCCATTCCATTGCCTTGTCTTTTATTTCAGGAGAAACTACTATTGCTAACCGAAAACTGTACCTCCATGCTAACCTAATTATATACCATAATTTCTTGCCATTGGTTCCTGTAACGGTAGCTTTCTCCGTTGAATAGTATTATCTTACTGTTGTGGATTAACCTGTCTATAATCGCTGTTGTCATCCTTCTGCAAATTCAAGATTACTGTTTAACAAGAGAAATCCTTATTCAGGATTTGTGTGATAGTGTGGTACAGTTTTCGTTTAGTATGTGCAAGGAATCTTGACAAAATTTTGTTAAAAACTTTGTCCAGTTGAATTTAAAAACAGAACCATTAGTGTATTTTTTACCTTGTAAAAAATCAAGATTTTTCCTTATTAGCCAATTTAAACTTCCTCTTTAATCTTATTCCAATTCATTATTTAATCTTTAATTACTATAACACTTTTATTTATGTGTTGACATTACACTCTAATTGGAGTATAATAGTTCTGATTAGAGTGTTTGCTTAAGGAGGGGGAATAAAAATTGGATTCTATATGGTTTTTTATTGGTATCGGTTTTTTAGCTCAAATGATTGATGGAGCTTTGGGAATGGCATATGGAGTTACTTCTAATACTTTGCTATTGTCTGTAGGTATTCCGCCAGTTATTTCAAGCGCTTCTGTTCATTTTGCTGAGGTTTTCACTACATTGATATCCGGATTTTCACACTTTAGATTAGGGAATGTAGATAAAAATTTGCTTAAAAAATTAGTAATTCCTGGGATAGTTGGTGGGGTTTTAGGTGCTTATATTTTAGTTAACATTAAAGGTAGTTTAATTAAACCATTTATTGGTATTTATTTGCTAATTATGGGTATTAGAATAATTTATAAAGTTTTTACTTTGTCTAGAAAGCGAAAAGAATTAATAGTTCAGAGAAGACACTTTTCCATTTTGGCTTTAGTTGGTGGTTTTTTTGATGCTATTGGTGGAGGCGGTTGGGGACCAATTGTTACTTCTACTTTAGTATCTGATGGAAAAAATCCTAGAAAAACAATAGGTTCTGTTAATGCAGCGGAGTTTTTTGTGACAGTATCAGAGGTTGTTGCATTTTTAGCAATGGCTTCACAATTTAATTGGACAGTGATCGCAGGATTAATAATTGGAGGTTGTATAGCTGCTCCTATGGCTGCACTTATGACTAAAAAAATACCAC
Source organism: Oceanotoga sp. (assembly GCF_030445905.1). NCBI lineage: Bacteria > Thermotogati > Thermotogota > Thermotogae > Petrotogales > Petrotogaceae > Oceanotoga > Oceanotoga sp. Next base: position 19,504 of record NZ_JASUSU010000050.1, read on the forward strand.
TTAAAGCACTAATGGGGACTTTGGGAGTGGTTATTTGCCTTTTGAGTATTAGAAATATTTATTCTATTTTTTGATGTAAAACTTTGAGTTGGCTTTTGCTTTTTAGGAATATTTTCTTTCTGCTGTAATAATTTTGAAGTTAATTACTAAAGAGGATGTCTTATTATATTAGTTAATGGATCTGAAGAAAGATTTTGATCACTGAGTACTTTAGAAAAATCAAAACAGTTTTTAATGTTATAGATAAAAGAAGCAAGTCTTAAAAAGACTTGCTTCTTTTGATAAATGTTCATTATCTTGTTGAAGATTTCTTAAGAATACATTCGCATCAATTATTTTCATATTTATCTTTCACGACTTTTTCCCAAATCCTGCTTTCTTCATTGAGCAATTCTTCATTTTTATACCTTTTTAATGCTCCACGGAGAGATTTATGTTTATTTTTTAGATCATCTGGTAAATCTGTTATCTTAGATAATTCATCATTGATAGTAATCTTTCTAATATAGCTCATTGGTAGCACCTCTTCATTGTTTCTTTTTAAATTATACTATAATTCTTTAACAGTTTTTTTGTTGGAAGATGGAAAAGTATTTGCTTCGTAAATGGGTAATAGAAATACCAATTCTTAGGTGATGCTGATAGTGAGAGAATGATTTCTATAATTGGTAAAAGGGAAAAGCTCAAGTCCCTTCCCAGCTATGCTAGGATTCTTCAAAAAAATTTAGGGGTGTTTAAAATAAGTATTATTTTTATAATATATTAATCAAAGTGTTGTAAAATGTTAGTTACGGTATATTCGGGCGAAAGAAGGAGATATGAATGAAAGTCAGATATGACAGGGAAGGGGACACATTGGATATGCTCTTGGAAGATAGACAGATACATCATGCTGAAGAACATGGGCAAATAATAGTGAATTATGATGAGAATGGGAAAGCAGTTGAAATAGAGATACTAAACGTCAGCAAATTACTTGGGGAATTTGTAACTGAAATTCTTAAATCACCAAAAAGAGAAATAGTTGAAATTGAATGAATCCAAATTTCATTATACAGGATTTGTGTAATAGGGTGGTACACTTTTCGTTTAGTATGTGCAAGGGTGACGTATATTAGTGATATCAAGTTGGGAGAATGTATTTTGAAATTTTCTTGCGGCTGTATAATAAAAATGGTTGATGAGATACTTGACAAAAGGGATAAAAAAAGATATCACTCCTCATAGAACAAAAAACAAAAAAATAAAAAGAGAGA
>NZ_JASUSU010000051.1:0-20645 GCF_030445905.1 Oceanotoga sp.
TAGCATAGGATATATAACTCCTCAAAAGTGTGAGGACTTAGCTAAAAATTCTGCATAATTTGTTCAACTTTTTGTGTCCAAGATATTGACATAGGTCCAAGCAAGATTTTCGATAACAACGAGTTCGGTTATTGGAAAGTAACTGTTCTACGTCCTGCATACAACGAAGATGGTTCTATTCAAAAAGATAAAAAAGGAAAGCCTGTTGTTAATAAAGAGCTAACAGATACAGAGCAAATACCATTTACCTATGAAGGTGGCATCGAGGCATTCTTTGAAAAAGAAGTAAAGCCCTTTGCTCCCGATGCATGGATTGACGAAAAGCAGACAAAAATCGGTTATGAAATTAGCTTTACAAAATATTTCTATAAACCGATTCAGCTAAGAACACTAGAAGAAATAACAGCAGACATTCGTTCACTCGAAGAAGAGACAGACGGATTACTTGCTGAGATTATAGGGGGTTGAAAGTATGTTAAAACCCTATAATGAATATAAACCTATACCCGAGCTTTGGATTACAAAAATCCCAGAAAGTTGGTCTTATCGAAAAATTAAGTTTTTATTCAATGAAAGAAGTGAAAAGGGTTATCCTAATGAAGTTTTATTAGTTGCTTCACAAAACATGGGAGTTGTGCCTAAGGATGTTTATGGAAACAGAACTGTTGAAGCTCAAAAAAACTTACACCTTCTAAAACTTGTGAAAGTTGGTGACTTCGTCATCAGTTTGCGTTCATTTCAAGGTGGAATTGAATATGCTTATTATCAAGGAATCATTAGCCCTGCTTATACGGTAATGGAGCCAAAAGAAGAAATTAATCCTGGATATTTTCGACATTTGGCAAAATCTCGTTTGTTTATAGAACTACTACAAATGTGTGTTACTGGTATTAGAGAAGGACAAAACATTGATTATTCTAAATTAAAAAACCATTTAATTCCTGTTCCACCTAAAGAAGAGCAAAACCAAATTGTGCGTTTTCTAGATTGGAAGCTATCGAAAATAAATAAACTGATTCGAGCAAAGAAAAAGCAGATTGTACTACTAAATGAACAGAAGCAGGTTATTATCAATAACGCTGTTACAAAAGGCCTTGACCCGAATGTACCAATGAAAGATAGTGGGATTGAATGGATTGGTCAAATTCCTATTCATTGGAACGTAATTAGGCTTCGTGGTATTTTGTCTCCTGTAAGTATAAAAAATCATCCTAAATTACCGCTTCTCTCTGTTCTACGAGAAAAGGGAGTAATTGTACGAGATGTGAAAGACAAAGAATCTAACCATAATTTCATACCTGATGATTTGAGCGGTTACAAGGTTGTTCAGGCAGGACAATTTGTCATGAATAAAATGAAAGCATGGCAGGGGTCATATGGAATATCTCCTTATACTGGAATTGTAAGCCCTGCATACTTTGTTTTTGATGTTAATGTTAAAAACAAAGATTATTTTCATTATTCAATCCGTAGCAAAGTATATGTCAATTTCTTTGCACAAGCCTCCAACGGTATTAGAGTTGGTCAATGGGATTTGAATATTTCCAAGATGAAAGACATCCCTTTCATCGTACCGTCTGAAGAAGAACAGACTTTGATTATTGACTATATCAAAAGAACTTCAAAAGATATAGAAGTTGCTATTACACGCTTTTCAAACGAAATTAAATTACTTCAAGAATACCGTACCCGACTTATTTCCGATGTGGTAACAGGAAAAGTCGATGTACGTGATATCGAAATACCTGAATATGAAGCCGACTCTGATGAAACTATCGACGATGAAATTGATGATAATCTCGTCTTAGATGAAGAAGACGGAGAAATGGAGGTGGAATAAATGACTGCTACTAATACACGAGAAAGTGGTCTGGAATCTTTGATTGTAGATTGGCTTGTAAATCAAAACGGTTATGAGCAAGGAAGCAATGCTGACTATAACCGAGACTATGCTATTGATGAAACACGTCTATTCCGTTTTCTTTCAGCGACGCAGCCGGATGAAATGGAAAAGCTCGGTGTATTTAAAAGCGACTTAAAAAAGGCTCAGTTTCTAAACCGACTGCGTGGTGAAATAGCAAAACGCGGAATTATTGATGTACTTCGTAATGGAATTAAGGTTTATCCTGCCGACCTGGTTATGTTTTATCTTACACCAAGTGAGAAGAACATAAAAGCAAAAGCTCTATTTGAGCAAAATATTTTCAGCGTTACACGACAACTCCAATATTCAAAGGATGCGACTCGTCTTGCCCTTGATCTGTGCATTTTTATCAATGGCTTGCCGGTTATAACATGCGAGCTTAAAAATCAACTTACAAAGCAGAATGTTGATGATGCAGTATATCAATATAAAACGGATCGTGATCCGAAGGAACTGCTTTTCCAATTTAAACGCTGTATGGTTCATTTTGCAGTAGATGATGCAAGGGTCAAGTTCTGTACTAAGCTTGATGGTAAAGCTTCCTGGTTCTTGCCATTTGACAAAGGGTACAATGATGGGGCCGGCAACCCTCCAAATCCTTCTGGTATAATGACAGATTATTTATGGAAGGACATCCTTGAAAAGTATATGCTTGCACATATAATCGAAAATTACGCTCAAGTTGTTGAAAAAGTAGACCAGGAAACAAAAAAGAAAACATATACACAAATTTTCCCACGTTACCATCAACTGTCTGCTGTTGAAAGTCTCCTCGCAGATGTACGACATAATGGTGTTGGCCAAAGATACTTAATTCAACATAGTGCTGGTAGTGGAAAATCAAATTCTATTGCATGGCTGGCTCATCAACTCGTAGGGCTCGAAAAGAATGGAAAAGCCATCATTGACTCTGTGGTAGTTGTTACAGACCGTGTAATACTTGATAAACAAATTCGAGATACGATAAAACAATTTATGCAGGTTTCTAGCACTGTAGCATGGGCAGAACACGCTGATGATTTAAGGAAAGCAATCAATGGCGGTAAGAAGATTATAATAACTACTGTACATAAGTTCCCTATTATTCTTGATAGTATAGGTTCAGAACACAAAGGGCGTTCTTTTGCCATAATTATTGACGAGGCCCATTCATCACAGAGCGGTAACATGTCGGCTAAGATGAATATTGTATTATCAGGTGAAGTTACTGGAGAAGAGGAAGATTTTGAAGATAAAATCAACCGTCTTATGGAAGGGCGCAAAATGCTGAAGAACGCTAGCTATTTTGCATTTACCGCTACTCCGAAAAACAAAACCCTTGAAATGTTTGGTATCCCATACCAAGACGGAGATGAAATTAAACATCGTCCGTTCCATGTATATACAATGAAGCAAGCAATTCAAGAAGGTTTTATTTTAGATGTACTTAAATACTATACCCCTGTTGACAGTTATTACAGACTTGCTAAAACCATTGAAGATGATCCTTTATTTGACAAGAAAAAAGCACAAAAGAAACTCCGTCAATTTGTAGAAAGCAATAAATTTGCCATATCACAAAAAGCAGAAATCATGGTGAACCACTTTCATGATCAGGTTATTTCAAAAGGAAAAATCGGAGGAAAAGCGCGAGCTATGGTGGTTACGAGTAGTATAGAGCGCTGTATAGAATACTATTACGCAATTAATAAATGCCTTGCTGACAGGCGTAGTCCTTATAAAGCTATTATTGCTTTTTCTGGGGAAAAAGAATATGGTGGTAAAACTTTAACCTCTGCAGCAATTAATGGCTTCCCAGATAATACAATTGAGAAGGTGTTCCGTAAGGATCCATATCGATTTCTTATAGTGGCTGATATGTTCCAAACGGGTTATGATGAACCACTACTCCATACAATGTACGTTGACAAAATGCTATCTGATATAAAGGCGGTTCAGACTCTATCTCGACTGAACCGCTCTCATCCACAGAAACATGATACTTTTGTACTTGATTTTGCAAATAAAACAGAGACCATTGAAGCAGCATTCTCAAAATATTATCGGACAACTATTCTGTCTAATGAAACTGATCCGAACAAGCTTTATGATCTCATAGCAATTATGGAATCCCATCAAGTATACGAAAGTGGGCATGTTGATTCGCTTGTTGAACTGTACTTAAATGGTGCAGAACGTGATAGGTTAGATCCTATCCTCGATGCATGTACTGCTATTTACAAAGAGCTTGATGACGAAGGGAAAATTGAATTCAAAAGTGCAGCAAAAGCATTTGTTCGAACATACGGCTTTCTTGGAGCTATTCTTCCTTACGGTAATGCAGAATGGGAAAAGCTATCAATATTTTTAAATTTATTAATACCTAAACTTCCTTCTCCCAAAGAAGATGATTTATCTCAAGGGATACTAGATTCAATTGATTTAGATAGTTACCGAGTGGAAGCTCGTGATTCTATGTCTCTTGTATTAGATAATGCTGACGCTGAGATTGGCCCTGTACCTGCTGGTCGTGTAGGTGGCATAGTGGAGCCAGAAATGGATTTGCTTTCTAGCATTCTTTCATCATTTAATGACTTGTTCGGCAATATAGACTGGAACGATGCTGATAATGTTCGCCGCCAAATTCTAGAAATACCAGGAATGGTTACAAAAGACGAGCGCTATATTAACGCAATGAAAAATTCAGACAAGCAAAATGCACGTATGGAAAGTGAACGTGCCCTTCAGTCGGTTATATTTAGTATAATGGCGGATAATATGGAGTTATTTAAGCAGTTTAATGATAATCCTTCGTTTAAGAAATGGCTGTCGGATCTTGTTTTCAATTTAACGTATAACCCTGAAGGAAAGCCATTTGAAACTCCTTACAATGATTCAAATAACAAATAAGCTGTTACGAGAGAGGTAAAGGATTATGGCTAAACGAGGAAAAAGTATAAATTTGTTTTTAATGGATGGCACACCAAATGGGAGAATAAAGTGTACTCTTGCTAATTGGACAGGCGTGGCTTACAAAATACCTCGAACAGAACTAGATAAGTGCAAGGGACGCGAAGATTTATCACAGAGCGGTGTTTACTTCTTATTTGGCACTTCCGATCAAACAGACGACAATATGGTTTATATTGGTCAAGCTGGAGTACGAAAAAATGGAGAGGGTCTTCTCTGTCGGTTGATAGAACATAAGCGAAATCCTGATAAAGATTATTGGACAGAGGCTGTTGTATTCACTACGTCCAATAACTCCTTTGGTCCCACAGAGATAAGTTATCTTGAGAACCGCTTTTGTGGACTTGCAGTAGAGGCAAACCGGTATGTGGTTAAGAATGGAAACGACCCTACTCCAGGAAATATAACCGAGGAAAAAGAAAGTGAGCTTGAAGAGTTCATTGATTACGCTAAGATTATAATGGGCGCTCTTGGACACAAATTATTCGAACCACTAACAGATAAACCAAAAGCAGCTATCACTGTAGAATCTCCCGAAGAAGAATTGCTTCTCTTTATGAAGCGAAAAAGTCGTAAGAGTGGACAAGTAATTGAGGCAAGCTGTAAGCAAACAAACGAGGGCTTTGTCGTCTTACAAGGCAGTCGTATAGAAACTATAGATTCTGATAGCATTCCACCTGGAATTAAAGAACGCAGACAAAAAGCCAAAATAGATGAAAATGGAATACTTCAAGAAAACATCTTATTTCGTAGCCCATCATATGCTGCTGCCTTTGTCATTGGCGGGCACGTAAATGGACTGGTAGAATGGAAAACGAAAGACGGGGTATCATTGAAAGAAATAGAAAACAGTGAAGAAAATTAAGCGGAAATTTACATCCATCCTGTCTCCTCAACCCTGTTAATATATCTAACCTATCAACTCAACCCTATCACTTTCAAGGCAGTTGATATGTTACCGCAAACAATAAAAATAAGGGTTTTCTGACATTATTTCTTCCGGCAAAGTAACCGTGAGAAAAACCTAATGTCTGGAAACCCTTTATTTATCAGTGTTTTGAATACCCCTACTTCTCAACCCTTGACATCAATGTCACGCACTCAACGTGCCTTGTATTGGGAAACATATCTACTAAATGATAATGTTGAAAATCGTATAAATCTTTAACTTCTTTTATATTTTCTGAGAGTGTTTCTGGGTTACAGGATACATATATTATTTTTCTAAATCTTTGTTCTTTTAAAAATTTTAAAACTTTTGGATTTAATCCTGCTCTTGGTGGATCAAGTACAACAAAATCAGGATGTCCTTCTAATTTTGTTATTTCTTCTTTTACATCTCCGCATATAAATTCAACATTAAATATATCATTTAATTCTGCATTTTCTTTAGCCATTTCAACTGCTTCTTTTATTATTTCAACAGCATAAACTTTTTTTGATTTTTTTGATAATAATGAGGCTATTGTACCCGTTCCTGAATATAAATCATATGTTATATCAGTATTTTCAGCATATTGAATGGCTGTTTCATATAATTTTTCTGCCCCATATGTATTAGTTTGAAAGAATGAAAATGGACCTATTTTAAATTTTAAGTCTAATATTTTTTCTATATAATAATCTTTTCCATATATTATTTCTAATTTGTCTGCTTTTAATACATTTCCTTTTGCTCCGGTTTTACTGTGAAGAATCGATACTATTTTACTTTTTAGTTTCAAATTTAGTATTCCTTCAGCCCATAGTTTTATATCCTTATCATTTTCATCAGTTTGATCTGTAGCTATATTTATCAATAGTTCATTTGTGTTTAATCCTTTTCTAACAGATAAATGCCTTAAATATCCTTTATGAGCCCTATAATTTCTGAATGTATATTCCCTTTCTAAAAAGAACTGTCTTGTAAAAATTACTATTTGGTTAAAGTCATCATCTACAAGCTTGCAGTCTTTGGTATAATGAACATCAAATTTTCTACCTTTTGCTTTCATTCCAAGGTTTAATGGGGCATCTTTTGATTCATTTCCAAATGTATATTCCATTTTATTTCTATATTCATATGTATTGGGAGATTTTACAATCCCATGATAATTTTTTGGTTTTAAATTAAGATTTTTAAATATTTCAAAGACTTTTTTTTCTTTATTTTTTAATTGTTCATCATATTCTATATCAAGGAATTCACAACCACCACATTTTCCAAAAACACTACATAATTCCATTTTTTATCTCCTTTTTTTCTTCTAAATCTTTTGTTTGAATTTGATCTTGATTCTTTTGTTGAATAATATCTCTTGTTATTACTATATTGTTCGTATTTCTTTTTGTCATAATGTTTCCATATGTATATATATATTCATCTTGTATATCCAAGCCTATTATTTGATAGTCTCCATCAAGTTCTATTTCTAAAAATTCTTCAAATTTTTTCTGTTCTATATTTATTTTATAAACTATTCCTAATTTTTTATTATTTTTTTCTCTGTACCCATATGTATATATTTCATCATTTATTACTTTTGTTCCAAGTAATTTTTCTTTGTATTCTGATTTTTGTTTGAAAGAATTTCCAAATCCTTTATTTTCATCTAATTCTACAATACTATGATATATTTCTTCGCCTTCATTTTCATATATTATGTAATATTTCTTACCCAATTTTATAGTTCCAACTGGAATATCATCATTTTCATCTCCATACACATTAGACCATTTTTCTTTACCATAATAGTCTATATTTATAGCATATATATCAAATTTTCCATATCCGAATGATCTCGTATATCCTACAACTATAAATCCTTGATTTGAATTATTAACAACTGAGTTGGCGATTTCTAAATTTTTTCCACCAAAGTTATTTGTCCATATTCTTGCACCATCTTTTGTATATTTTGATACAAAGATATCTGTTAATCTATTATTCGTAAAAAAGTTACCGGATACAACATAACTTTCGTCGTCTATATTAGAAATAGATATTCCACTATCTCTTCCAAAATCGCCATAATTTATTTCATAATTTATAGTTCCATCTGAAGTTATGGAAACTATATAAGCATCTCCATTTAAGCCTTTTGATGATGTATCTCCAATAGCTACTAAATTTGCATTCTCTGATGCATCTTTTGTAATTATTATATCTTTAAAGAAATCTGTACCATCTCCACCGAATATGTATTCTTTTTTTTCTTTTAAATTTTTATTTATTTTTATTATCTTTGCTTTCCATGAATCTCTTGATTCATAACCTGCAATGTAAAAATTATTTTCATCTGATACTACTTTATAAGCATATTCATCGTATAGTTTATCTAATATGACCGTTTTTTGAAAGTTTGTAGTTTTAAAATCTTTAGAATCTAAGTTTATTTTTTTTCCGTCTTTTATAGTAAATAATTTTAAATTATAATTTTTATTTTTTTCTAAAGTCAATGTAGCTTCAGTTGACTCTGTAGTTACTGTATTTAAAGTTTTGTTATCATTGAGTTCGATTATAAAATTATCTGTAATAGGTGTTCCATCCCAAGTAATTTTTATTTGTTTTTCATCTATTTCATCATAATCAAAATTTATTTTATAATCATATTTTGGAACTAATCCAAATATTTGTTCGAATATATTTGGTTCTTTTATATTATCAATTTTTGTGGCTGGTTTAGTAAAATTAGTTATCGTTGATTCTTTAGTTGTTTCGGTTGATTTTTGAGTTAAACTTTTTATTTCTTTTTCAAGATCTATTTTTGTAGCATTTTCTGTTATATTTAATGGCGTAGGTTCTTCTGTAATTTCATTTATAGTATTTTCAACAGTTGCTGGTTCTGTATGATCTATATTAATTAGGTCTTCATCATTTTTCATAGGTTCTACAGTATTTTCAGTATCTTTCGGGATTTTTTCTTCTGTGTTTTCAAATTTTGTTTGATTTTCTTTTTCATTTGAATCCTGTTCTATTTTTTGTATTACTTTTTTATAATTTGTTTCATTTGTTATATCTTCTTCAAAAAATATTATATATCTGTCAACATAGTCTGTTATTCCTATTGATATCAAAGATCCATCTTTATATGGTTTTGATATAGGAGTTAATGGGCTTATTGAAGAATAAGACCATATGTTTTTATTGTTATTATCAAAAGCTTTTATTTTTTCTCCTATTAACACATATTTATCTTCATTTAAAGATATAAAATAATCGTATTTTTCTTCATAATTTATGTTTTTTATCAATTCTAATTTTTCATTATAAATTTGTAATGTATTATTTCCAGCAAGAATTATCATGTTTTCACTGTGTATATAATACTTTCTATTTAGTTTATCCGAAGATATTTTAAAGTTTAGTCTTTTTATTTCATCATAATTTTTGTCGAGTTCTTGTATATAGTCTTTTGTTATAATAAATATTTTATTTTTTGATGTAAGGATTTGTTGTATTTCTTCTTTAAAATTTATTTCTTTTATATTTTTCATATCAAAGTCTAATATTTGTATTTTATTTTTTAAAGATATTATTATGTGCTGATCAAATATTTTTGTATCTATGATATTTTCACGCGAACTATATATTTTCTCTATTTTATTACTTTTTATTTCATATATTTCGTTTTTTGTTGTTATATAAGTCTCTTCATTTACTTTTATTATTTTTTTATCAAAATTAAATTCTTTTATTATCATATCTGGATATAATAAATATAATTTTTCTTTAGTTTTTATATAAATTATCTCTTTTTTATATATATTCTCTATTATTCCTTTAACATTTATTGTTTTTATTTTATTTTTATTTTCATCTATTATTTCAAATGAATCATTGTTTATACCTATAAAATATTTTCCATATGGTATTAAACTTTTATAATTTTCAAAAAATATTTGATATATGTCTCCATTTTGTAATTCTCTTGTTTTGAATCTAAAAGTTTGACTATCTATAACTTTTCCTTCAGATAATGCTTCTATTTTCCAATAATACGTTGTTTGGGGTTTTAAAACATCGCCTGCATAAAAGTTTGAAAAAAGATTATTTAATTTTAAATCCTCTTCTTTTATATTTGGATTTTCTGATATATACAATCTAAATTTAACTTTTTTATCATTTTGATCACTTTCATAACTCCATTTAAATATTATTTTTAAATCAACTTCTTCTTGATTATTTTTTGGCATTACTGCTTTTATTGAAGAAAATGAAATTGTGCTAAAAATAAATATTAAAATAAATAACAGGCTCTTTTTCATTATTTACACCCCTTATAATCTGTTTAACTTTGCTACAAACATTATTAAATCCTTTACTTCTTCATTTTTGAATTTTTGATTTTCTATTTCCTCAATACTTAAATCAAATCTCATAGCTGATAAAAATATGTATAAAGCATCTTCAAATGTTTTCATATTCGATTCTAAAATAGAATCAAAGTCCAATATATATGTTTCATATTCCGAAATTATTTTAGAAAATTTATAGTTTAAATCTTTTATTTCTTCTATTATTTCTTCTATAAAATTTTCTAAATTACTTTGCTCTCCAAAAACTCTATTTTGATAGTATCTTAAAAGAACTTTTGAAAAAGCTAATCCATAATTATCTTTCCATAAGTATTTTGAAAGTGTTGATTCTACTCTTTCTGATAATCCATAGTTGAATCCAGATAAGTATAGAGCATTTATTATTACTTTTAATCCTAATGGTTTTAATTTAGATGTTTTATCTAAAGGTTCTTTTAACCAACCTATATATTCTCCCTTTAATCCATTTTCTGATAATTTTTCTGAAAGAATTTTGGCATCTATCATTCCATCATCATCAAAACTTTCTAATAAAGCTTTTTCAACTGCCAAATCTGTATAACTTTCTAATTTTTCTAAATAAGTATCTATTTTGTCTAATCTTAATGGTAAACTTAAAAATAGTCCTTCTTTGTTTAGTTTGCTTAAAATCTTTTCTGTATTTTCTATATCTCCTTTTGAAAGGTAAAAAAACATCAAAAGTGATTTTGAAGGTATTTGTAAATCAGTATTTTTAAGTTTGTTATAATTTTTTATTACATTTTCTTCATCTTCAATTATTGTATATAATTTTAAAAGTGTTAAATATATTAGATTTTTGTTTTCATCACTTGAAAGTTTTAAAGCTTTTTCTTCTGCATTTATAGCTTTTATAAACTCTCCTATATTTTTGTATTCTAAGGATAATTCATGAAGAATAAAATCCGTTTCTTTTATAGTAAGTGCCTTTTCTAAATTTTTTATGGCATCTAGATGTCTGCCAAGTTTTGATAAACTATATGAATTATTATAATAAATTTCATAATTGTTTCTATCTATTTCCAATGCTTTTTTATGTATTAGATAAGCATCTTTATATCTTTCTAGTTGATTATAGATTACTCCTAATCTTTGATAAACTGGAATAAATTGAGAATCTAATTTAATAACTTTAAAGTAGTTTTCTATTGCCTGTTCATATCTTCCATTTTCTGCGAATATATCTCCTATTTTTAGGTATGCTAGCGAAAATTCTTTATCTGATTCTATAGCTTTTATGTAATAATCGACAGCTTCATCATAAATCTTTCTGAAATACATTAAATTTCCAAGCTCAAAGTATCCATAAGCAAAATCTTTTTTTTCACTTATGGATTGTTTTAATTCTAATTCTGCAATTTCTTCATTTCCGAGTTTTGCATAATATAAACCGGAATAAAAATGAAATCTATAATCATGTAAAATTTCTTTAGCTTTTAATAAATATTTGTAAGCTAATTCAAAATCTTCTTTATTCATCAATTGTTTAAACATTTCATAATAATGATAAACTAAATAACTCGAATAATATTCATCTTTTTTTACATTTATTTGAGCTTCAAGTCCTCTTATTATTATGTCTAAAGGTATTTTATTTTCATTTTTTGCTTTATAAAAATCTTCCGCGAGAATTGGTAATTTTACTGGTAAATTATGTAATTTAGCATAATTTGGTTCTATGTTAAGATATACTATAGCATATTTTATTTTTTTCAAATTGTACACCTCCAAAAGAAATTATAGCATAATATTTTAATGATATTTTTACTTGAAGGCTTTATTTTTTATAAGAAAAAATATCATTCCAAAAAATAAACCTCCAAGACTTGCTATCATATCATAATAACTAAATATATGATATTTTGATAAAGATTGTATATATTCGGTTATTATTGGAAAAGATATATATAATATTATCGAAATACTGAATAAAATTTTTCTTTTTGTATTTTTAAAAGCCATAAAAAATAGGTCTGAACTTATAAAATAAGCTATAAAATGAATTATTTTATCTTCATATTTAAAAGTAGAGTATGGTATTATTGGCTTACTTAAAGATAAATAAAAAATAAGAGTAATGTATATAATAAATATTACTCTCCAGATTATTTTTTCTATTTTCATTTTTATCACCCATTAAATCATATTTTAGTCAATATATAGTTATTATATATTAATTTTATTAAAAATTAATTAGAGATGAATATCATTCATAACAGTTTATTTAAATTCAAAAAAACAATCGGACATATAGCCCGATTGTTTTTTTTGAATTTTTTTAATTTTGTAAAGGATACGACGAATTTGAAAAAAATTCTTTTTTGAAATCTAAAAAAGAATCATTTTCTATCGCTTCTCTCATTTTATGTATAAGGTGTATGTTAAAGTATAGATTATGTATAGATATTAAAGTTTTACCCAACATTTCATCTCTTTTTAAGAGATGATTTATATATCCTCTTGTATGATTTTTGCAAGCATAGCAATTACAATCATTTTCTATAGGACTATGATCAAATTTATTTTTTGCCGATTTCAAGTTTAATTTTCCATTCCAAGTTAATGCTGTACCATGTCTTCCCATTCTCGTTGGTAATACACAATCAAACATATCCATTCCATTTTCTACAGATAAAAACATCATGGTTGGTGATCCTATACCCATTATGTACCTAGGTTTATCTTTTGGAAGTTTATCACCAAATTCTTTTAACACTTTTTCTGATTCTTGATATTTTTCCCCTACTGCAAGACCTCCAAGTGCAAATCCGTCAAATGGTATAGAAGTTATTTGCTCTAAACTTCTTTGTCTTAAATCGCTAAATAAGCCGCCTTGAACAATTCCAAAAAGTGATTGATTTTCTTTTTTATGTGCTTCAAATGAACGTTTTGCCCATCTATAAGTTCTATCAACCGAATCTTTCATGTATTCATATCCCCATTTAGCATTTACACATTCATCAAATGCCATTGCTATATCCGAACCTATTGTTTGTTGGATTTCCATAGATTTCTCAGGAGTCATCATTATTTTTGATCCATCAAGAGGGGATCTGAATAGCACTCCTTCTTCTGATATTTTTCTATCCTTTAAAGAAAAAACTTGAAATCCTCCGCTATCAGTTAATAAAGGTTTATTCCAATTCATAAAATTATGTATACCTTCAAAATCTTTCATTATTTCCATTCCAGGTCTTAAAAAAAGATGAAAAGCATTTGAAAGTATTATTTCAGAATCTATATTTTTTATTTGATCATTTGTTAATCCTTTAACTGTTGAATTAGTACCAACAGGCATAAAAACAGGTGTTTCTATAATACCATGTGGGGTATGTATTCTTCCTCTTCTCGCTTTTGAGTATTTATCAACATGTAGTAGTTCATATTTTATTTTTGACATTAATTATTTAAAATCGTTATGTAAAACTTATAAAATTTTTTTATTTTATAATATTACATGTTTTACTATAACGTCTACCCTCCTTGTAATTTTTATTTTATAACTTACGTTGTAATATACGTAATATTTCTAACTTTTAATCGATATCTATTTCTTTTCTAATATCTTTTAACAATTTGTCAGCAGTTATAATTATTTTATCTATATCTCCAACTATTTTTTCTTTTATTTCTTTGTCTTTAATACTTTTAGCATTAACTTTTACAAGTATTAATCCAGAGTTATAAACAGAATATCCAAGATAACAAGAAATTTGTGCATCCGATTTAAGGTTTTTATTTCCATATTTGTATAACATATAAGAGATTTCCATTATTTCATATCCTAATTTCGATATTTTAGCCGAAACTAAGGCAGCTTCTCTCAATGCTAAATCTTTATCCCCTATGCCTTTATAAGCTTTTGAAACCTTATCAAAAGCTCTTGAATCTTCGTCTGCACAGTCCATTAAAACATCGGATATATGTATCAGTTTTTCTAAAGCTTTTTCTACTTTACTTTCATGTTGTTCATATTTTTCATTTTCAAGTGTATATTGGGCAACCATTCCGCTTAAAGATGCCGCTAAAGATCCTACAATAGCCGCAACTGCCCCACCACCTGGAATATGAGTTTTTTGGTTCAATTTTTCATTAAAATTTTCTATGCTCATCTTTCTATACATGCTATCTCACCCCTATAAGAAGACATCTTGTCATTGTATATTATATCATTTTTCATTTAAAAAAATGTTTCATATTTTTTTGATTTTTTTTATTAATTTTTTTTATATATAATCTTTACAAAAAATATCATATTTAATTTGACTTAATTCTGACTTTTATGGTAGAATTTAATTAACATATACAACAAAAACAATCTGATTTGAATGTTTGTGAGGAGGCATTTAAATGGAAAAAATATTAGAAGTGAGAGATTTAAAGGCTAGTGTAGTAGAAGATGGTAATGTAATATTAAAAGGTGTAAATTTAACTATTAATTCTGGAGAAATTCATGCAATAATGGGGCCTAACGGTTCTGGTAAATCAACTTTGGCAAATGTTATAATGGGAAGCCCAAAATATGAAGTTCTCGAAGGTGATATTCTTTTTAAAGGACAATCTATTCTTGATCTTTCTACTGATGAAAGAGCTAAATTAGGTTTATTTATGTCTTTTCAAGCACCAGAAGAAGTTGATGGAGTTAAAATGAGGCAATTTTTATTAAATTCTTATAGAAATATAAACGAAAATGATAGTATATCTGCTTTGAAATTAAGCAGAAAAATCGATGAACTTTCTGACACAGTTTATTTGGATAAATTATTTTTAGATAGATATGTAAATAATGGTTTTTCTGGTGGAGAAAAAAAGAAAAGTGAAATAATGCAAATGGGTCTTTTAAATCCTAAATTAGCTATTCTTGATGAAATTGATTCAGGTTTAGATATTGATGCTTTAAGAATAGTTGCTGAATCGATAAATAAATTTAAAACTGAGAACATGGGTATACTTTTAATTACTCATTATCAAAGAATTTTGAATTATGTTATTCCAGATTTTGTTCATGTTTATTCACAAGGTCATGTAATCACAACTGGTGGTGCCGAATTGGCTAAAGAAATAGAAGAAAATGGTTATTCTATGATTGAAGGATAGTTTAATTAAGGAGTGGTTAAGATGTCTAATAAAGATTTTGATATGAAGGATCTTCTTGTAGATCAAAGTAGATTTGATTTTAGAAATCCTGAAATGTATGCTTATAAGTCTGTACCAGGCCTTAATAAGCAAATAATATATGAAATTTCAGAACAAAAGCAAGAACCAAAATGGATGTTAGATTTGAGATTAAAATCTCTTAAAATATTTGAATCTTGGAAGGATCCGCAATTTGGAGTAGATTTAAAAGATTTAGATTTAAGTAAAATAGTTGCTTATATTAAACCGAATGCCAAAAGAACAAACTCTTGGGATGAGGTACCTGATGAAATTAAAGATACATTTGAAAAACTAGGTATTCCAGAAGCTGAAAGAAAAGCTTTGGCGGG
Organism: Oceanotoga sp.; assembly: GCF_030445905.1. Lineage (NCBI taxonomy): Bacteria > Thermotogati > Thermotogota > Thermotogae > Petrotogales > Petrotogaceae > Oceanotoga > Oceanotoga sp. The sequence goes on from NZ_JASUSU010000051.1 coordinate 15,676, forward strand.
CGTTGGAGCTCAATACGATTCAGAAGTCGTTTATCAACATGTTCAGAAAAATCTTGAAGATTTAGGTGTTATTTTTATGGACATGGAAACTGCTGTAAAAAAATACCCTGATCTTGTAAAACAATATTTTATGAAAGCTGTTTCAGCTACAAACCATAAATATGCAGCATTGCATGGAGCTATATGGAGCGGAGGGACATTTTTGTACGTTCCTCGTGGCGTTAAAGTTCCTCTACCATTACAAGCTTATTTCAGAATGAATAATCCAGGAATGGGTCAATTAGAACATACGATTATAGTTGCAGAAGAAGGATCTGAATTAGCTTTCATTGAAGGATGTTCTGCTCCTTTTTATAATACTACAAATATACATGCTGGAATGGTAGAAATATATGTAAAAGAATCTGCAAGAGTTAAATATGCAACTATTCAAAATTGGAGTAAAAATACTTATAATTTGAATACTAAAAGAGCTATTGTTGATAGAGATGGAATAATGGAATGGGTATCTGGTTCACTTGGTTCTTTTAAAACTATGATATATCCTTCTTCTATTTTGAGAGGAAAAGGAGCTAAAACCGAAACTAAGGCTATTACTTATGCCGGTTCTAATCAACATATGGATGCTGGATCAAAGGTTATGATGTTTGCTCCTTATACTTCTGCAAATATTGATGCAAGATCTATAAGTGTTGCTGGAGGTTGGGCTTTTTATAGAGGATGGTTAAAAATTGGTGAAAATGCAAAAGGTGCTAAAGCTTCTGTAGAATGTCAAGCTTTGATGCTGGATAATAAATCAAAAAGTGATACTGTTCCTCTTATAGAAGTTCATACAAATGAAGCTGACGTTGGTCATGAAGCAAAAATCGGAAGAATTAAAGATGAACAAATTTATTATTTGATGACAAGAGGCCTTTCTGAAGCAGAAGCAAAAGCTATGGTTGTTAGAGGTTTTGTTGAACCTTTTGCAAAAGAACTTCCAATAGAATACGCAATTGAATTGAACAGACTTATAAATATGGAAGTTGAATCATCTATAGGTTGATATCATGGTGAAAGAGGTGAATTAATAAATGGAAACAATATTTGAAAAAGCAATAGATTTAAAACATAATAATTTTTTAACTGTGGAATCTAAAGTTCCACAAATTGAATCTGAAATAGATTATAATGAAAATGAACTTTCAAGATCTATTGAACAGTATAAAAATAAAGATCTAATAACTTTTAAAAAAACAAGATATGAATCTTATAAACAATGGGGATTTCCTAAATGGAAAAGAACAAAACTGAATGGTTATGATCCATTAAAATATATAGAGAAAATTAATCCAAAAATTTCAGGTAATCCTTTATCAATAGATAATATAGATGAAGAAGGTTTAAAAATTCTTGCAAAATATGATATGGAAGGTGCTAATAGAAAGTTTTTTTTAATGTCAGATACTTTTTTTAATACTGGATTTTATATAAAAACTAAAAAAAATGAAGAAAAAAAGCCTATAATATTAGAATATAATTTAGATAATCCTATATATGAAAATACAATTTTTAATATAAAAGAAAATTCTAAAGTTACTGTAGTTAGAATATTAAATGGTAGTAACGAAGATGGTTTTAGAACAACTTCTTTAAGAGGTGTTTTAGGTAAAAATGCTGAATTAACAATAATAAATGTAGCTCATTTAGGTGACAAAGATATAAATATAGATAATGCTTTATTTGAGGTTGGTGAAAATGCAACTGTAAATGTTTACGACCTTCATATAAGTGGAAGAATTTCTTCTCCACATTATATTTTTAGACTTAGTGGTGAAAATTCAAATGCATTTATGAAACCTTATTTTCTTGGATATAATGATAATATAATCGATATGTTTTATTTGATAAGATTTTATGGAAAAAATACTACTGGCGATATTACTGGGAAAGGTGTTTTAAAAGATCTTTCAAAAGCTGTTTTTAGAGGAACTTTAGACATAAAGAAAAATGCAAAAGAAGCTAATGCTTCTGAATCTGAACATACTCTTTTATTATCAGAAAAATCAAGAGCAGAAGCCATACCAAGTTTATTAGTAGACGAAAATGAAGTTAATGCTTCTCATGCTGCTTCTGTTGGAACTTTAAATGAAGATACGCTTTATTATCTTATGACAAGAGGTTTCTCTAAAGTAGAAGCTAAAAGGCTTCTTTCTTTAGCTATTTTTGAATCTTTTATAGACGAAGTAGAAAAGTATCATAAAGAAACTTCTGAGGTGATTAGAAATGTTATTGAGTCAAAAATTTGATTTAGAATTTCCCAGTTTGAAACGCAATATTAATGAAAACAAATTAGTTTATTTAGACTCTGCTGCGACGACTCTTTTACCAAAAAGAGTCGCAAACAGAGTTTATGAATATTCTTTAAATCATAGATCAAATGTACATAGATCAAGTCATACATTAGCAGCTGAATCTACTTTATTGTTAGAAGAAACTAGAGATTTATTAAAAGATTTTTTGAATGCTTCTTCTTCTAAAGAAATTATTTTTACCAAAGGAACTACGGAATCAATAAATCTTGTTGCTTATTCTTTAGCTATTTCAAATTTTTTTAATGATGGTGATGAAATTCTTTTAAATAGTTTAGAACATCATGCAAACTTTGTCCCTTGGCAACAAATAGGGAAAAATTTTAATATAAATACTAAGGTTTTTAAGAATAAAGATGGCATTTTTAATGAATCTGAATATTTAAATAATATAAATAAAAAAACAAGATTAGTTGCTATTACTGCTCATTCAAATGTCACAGGACAAATTATAGATATTAAAGATCTGATTAAAAAAATTAAAAATATAAATGAAAAAACTTTAATTTTAATAGATGCGGCACAATATGTTCCTCATCATGAAATAAATTTAAAAGAATTAAATGCTGACTTTGTAGCATTTTCAGGTCATAAAATGTTAGCTCCTGGTGGTATAGGTATTTTGTGGGGAAAGAAAAAAATTTTGAATGATATGAATCCATTTCTATTTGGCGGTGAAATGATAGATCAAGTTGATTATGAAGATACATCTTTCAATATTTTACCTTATAAATTTGAAGCTGGTACTCCAAATATGGAAGGGATTTCAGGTTTAAATGAAGCAATAAAAATAATAGATGAAATAGGATTTGATTTAATTTCGGATCATATATCAGATATTACACAATATGCAATAAATAAATTAAATAAATTAGATTTTATAGAATTGTACGGTCCTAAAGATTCTTCTCAATTTGGAATAATATCTTTTAATTTAAAAAACATTCATCCTCATGATGTTTCACATTTATTAAATGATTTAACTGGAATTGCAATTCGTTCTGGTCATCATTGTGCTCAATTAATTATGAAGGATATTGGAATTCAATCGTCATGTAGAGCAAGTTTTTATATTTACAATGATAAAAATGATGTAGACAAACTTTATAATGGATTGATAAAAGTTTGGGAGTGGTTAAAATGAGTTTAGAAGATTTATATTCTGAAATTATTCTTGATTATGCAAAAAATCCTCAATTTAAAGGTTCTTTAGAAAATGCTTATGAAAACCATGCTAAAAATTTATCTTGTGGTGATGAAATAAATTTATTTTTAAAAATAGAAGATGATATCATAAAAGATGCTAAATTCAAGGGACATGGTTGTATAATTTCTCAGGCATCTACTTCTATGCTGTGTGAAGCTCTAAAAGGATTAAATACTGAAAAGGGTAAAGAACTCATAAATGAAGTTATAAAAATGTCCCAAGGGAAAAGTTTTAATGAACATATAATTGGTGACTTAGATATATTTAAAGATATTTCTACTTATCCTATGAGAATAAAGTGCTTCACTCTTGCATGGCATACCGCTTTAGAAACTATCGAAGATTTCGAGGAGGGATAAAAATGATATCTTTGAAAGATATTAAAAATATTGCCATAATTGGTGCTTCAAATAATTCAGAAAAATATGGAAACAAAATTGTTAAAAACTTAAAACAAAAAGGATTTAATATATATCCTGTGAATCCTAATGAAGAGATTATAGAAAATATTAAAAATTATAAGAATATTGATGAACTTCCAGAAGAGGTTCAATTGATTGTGTTTGTTGTTCCTGCAAAAATAGGTCTCGATATAACTAAAAAAGCTTATGAAAATGGGTTTAAAAAATTTTGGTATCAGCCTGGAGCAGAATCAATAGAACTTGAAAGATACCTTGAAACATTAAATGATATCGAATATAATTTTGAATATTGCATAATGGTTGAAAGTAAATATTTAAATTAAATTTACATAAGAAAGCGGATCTAAATGTTTATTGAATTCATAAAGATCCGCTTTTAATTATTTTTAACCATCTACTATATCTTTCAATTGTGAACTTCTGCTTGGATGTCTCAGTTTTCTTAATGCTTTCGTTTCTATTTGTCTAATTCTTTCTCTTGTGACATTAAAAAATTGTCCAACTTCTTCTAAAGTTTTTTGTTTTCCATCTAAAAAACCATATCTCATTTTTAATACAAGTGCTTCTTTTGGATGAAGGGTATCGAGTACTTCTTCAAGTTTTTCTTTTAATATCATTTGTTGAGCAACTTCTTCTGGAGTTAAATCATCAGAACCTATAAAATCTCCTGTTTCTGATTCATCATCATCACCATTTCCACTTGAAATTGGTGAATTCAAAGATATTATATCTTTAGCACTCATAAGTATTTCATTAACTTTTTCAACTGGTTTATCCATGAGTTTAGATAATTCTTGTGCAGTTGGATACTCTCCATTCTCTTGTAAATATTCTCTTATAGTTTTATTCATTTTATTTATAGTTTCAACCATATGCACAGGTATTCTTATAGTTCTTGCCTGATCTGCTATTGCTCTTGTTATTGCTTGTCTTATCCACCAAGTTGCATATGTAGAAAATTTAAATCCTTTTTTCCAATCAAATTTATTT
>NZ_JASUSU010000007.1:0-80757 GCF_030445905.1 Oceanotoga sp.
TCCTTTTTTCCAATCAAATTTATTTACTGCTTTTATCAGTCCTATATTTCCTTCTTGAATTAAATCTAAAAAACTCAATCCTCTTCCCGTATATCTTTTTGCTATACTTATTACAAGTCTTAAATTTGCTTTTATCAATTCATCTCTTGCTCTTTGATCACCTTTTTGTGCTCTCATTGCTATTAATCTCTCTCTTTTTGGTGTCAAAAGTCCAATTTTACCTATTTCTTTTAAATATATTTTTATGGGATCATTTAAAGATATATTATCAAACATTTGAAAATCTGTAGCATTAAAAATTTCATATAATTCTTCACTATCTGCTTGTTCTTCTTCATCATCTTCTTGCGTATCATCTATTATTTCAATACCTTCTTTTTCTAAAGCAAGATATATTCTTTCTATAAAATCAGAATCTATAAGATCAGCCATTTGTTGAGGTATAGCTTTATCTATCATTTCATATGTTAATGTATAATTATTATCAATCCCCATTTTTCTTAGGTCTAATACCATTTTTTCTAGTTTTTTTCTATATTTTGTTTTGTCCCTTTTTATTTTTACTTTATCATCATCTATTATTTCTAAGTTTCCTAAATCTTTTATTGCATCACTTACCTGAACTTTTGACGCCTTATCTTTTCCCATTTAAATATTCCCTCCATGCTTTTTTAATTTAGAATATAATTTTATTATGTCTTTTGTAATATTTGCTCTAATATATGGTTCTTCAGTATTTTTTAATTCATCTTTTAATGATTCAATTTTTTTCAAAATATTTATTCTATCTATTGATTTCATAAGTTTTGAATAAATTCTCTCTGGCTCAAATATATAATCAACTTTCCATATTTCAGATATTATTTGAGAAAGCTCTTCAGATGAATCCTCTATTATTTGAGAAAGTTCTTTTCCTTCTTTTAAAGAAGTTATAAATTCTCTTAATGGATTTTCTGGTAGTATATCTTCTTGTACGCTTTCTATCTTTTTTCTATACTCTGGAAATTTTAGCCATAAATATATAAAAGACTTACCTAAATCATATCTTATTTCTTTTTCGGTAATTTGAGTTTTTTGTTTACTTTCATTTATTTTTATATTATTGATTTTTAAATTTTTTGATAATTCTATAAGAACTTTTTTTACAAAATCTTTTTCTCTATCTATTTTTTCTGATATTTTCTCCGAAAAAACTTCCATTATTTCAAATCTATTTGATTGTTGAATTTTTTTATACCAAATAGCCATTTCTTTGAGATATTCTTCTACAGCAAATTCGTTTTTTAAATCATAATCTTTAGCTTTTACATCTACTATATATTCATGAAATTTATACGATTTTTTTAGAATCTCAGCTATATACTTTTTATCATGTTTTTTTGTTAATTCATCTGGATCTTTTGCATCATAATTTGCAACAGCAACTTGAAAACCTTTTTCAAAGAGTAAATCTATAGATGAAATTGTTGCTTTTTCTCCAGCTTTATCCATATCAAACATAGTTATTATTTTATTTGTAGATTTAAACAATTCAAAAGCATGATCTTTTGTTAAATTAGAGCCCAGAACGGCTACTATATTTTTAAAGCCTATTTTATACATGGATATTGCATCGAAATATCCCTCGGTAATTATTGCAAAATCATTTTTTTGTATTATACTTTTTGTTTTATGATACATATACAATATTTTTGATTTTTTAAAATATTTATTTTCTTGACTATTTATATATTTAGGTGAGTTAACATTTTCTATAAGCCTTCCAGCAAAACCAACTAAACTTGAGTTATTATCTCTTATTGGAATTATTAATCTACCATTAAAAAAATCTCTGTCATTTTTTATTAATCCTGAATTTACTGCTATTTCTTTTTCTATCAAGGTATCTTCTAAAACTTTTTCAATTTCTTCACCCGTAGAATATCCAAATTCAAATTCTTCTGCAGTATCTTTATTTATATTTCTATTTTTCAGAAATTCCCAAACTTTATGATATGAAGGAAGATTTAATAATCTATCTATATAAAATTTATTTAAAGATTCATTCAATTCAATCTCTTTTGGCTTTTTATGCGATTTTAAATCAAGATTAACTCCAGCCATATCAGCACACTTTTTTAATGCATCCATAAAAGATTTATTTTCATATTCTTTTATAAAAGTTATAGCATCTCCATGAGCACCACAACCAAAACAATGATATGTTTGTGTTTCAGGAAAAATATAAAAAGATGGTGTATCTTCAGCATGAAAAGGACATAAAGCTGTATAGTTTTTACCAGCTCTTTTAATACTTATATAGCTTGATATTATATCTTCTATTTTTAGTATATTTTTTATTTCTTCAGCCTTTAACTTCAAATCTTCATAAGCCATATTTTATTTCTCCTTCTCTGACTAAAAAAGAACGGCTCTTTGTGAGCCGTTCTGGACATTTTTGTATATAAAAATATTATCTCTTTGAGAATTGTGCTCTCTTTCTTGCCTTTCTGAGACCAACTTTCTTTCTTTCTACAACTCTTGGATCTCTTGTAAGCATTCCCATTTTCTTTAGTTCTGTTCTCAAATCATTATCATATTCTAATAATGCTCTTGCAACACCAAGTCTAACTGCTCCAGCTTGTCCACTTAATCCTCCACCATGAACTCTAACAACAAAATCAAACTTGTTTTCCAATCCTACAACTGTTATAGGATCTATAGCATGTTTTTCCCAAACTGCATTCTTAAAATAATCTACAAATTTATCATAATCTTTTCCATTTATTTTTATTTTACCTGTACCTGGTCTTAAATGTACTCTTGCAACTGCGGTTTTTCTTCTACCAGTACCGTAGTAATCAATAAATTCAGCCATACTTAACCCTCCTTATTTAAGATCTAATAATTCTGGATTTTGAGCTGAATGTGGATGCTCTGTACCAGCATAGATCTTTAATTTTTTTAACATTTGTTTAGCAAGTAAATTTTTTGGAAGCATACCTTTAACTGCATGTTCCAAAACTCTTTCAGGATGTTTTTCCAACATTTCTTTAACGGATGTTGTTTTTAAACCTCCTGGGTAACCTGTATGGCGGTAGTATTCTTTCTGTTCCATCTTTTTACCTGTTAAATTTATCTTTTCTGCATTTATAACAACAACAAAATCTCCAGTATCTATACTTGGAGTATATATAGGTTTATTTTTTCCTTGTAATACTTTTGCAATTTGAGATGCTAATCTTCCCAATGTTTTTCCTTCTGCATCTACAAGATACCATTTTCTATCGATATCTTCTTTCTTTGCATGAAATGATTTTTGTGTCATTTTGGAATTCATTTTCCATCCTCCTTTCGTTATTTAACTCACTTTAATTCTTTTGTTTAATAAATGAGCAATAATCGAGTCTATAAAAAATTTTATTAAATTAAAGATAACCGTTAAAACAAAAAACTGAAACATATTTATAGGTAATGTATTTATAAATTCTGATGTTTTCATATTTGTATAAACAGGAATTGAAATAAAATAGTTCATAAAAAATAGTACAAATCCAACTATTAGACTATCTATAAAATATAATATCCATCTGTTTATTTTATCTTTGAATAAATTTAAAATACCTATAAAAACAAAACCAGATATAAAATTCATCAATATTCCTATAAGTCCTCCATCTCCACTTTTAAATATAAACAAAAAACTTTTTACTATAAGTGTTAAAAGAGATGGAACAAATCCATAAACTAAATTAGTGAATATTATCAATGAATCTGATGGATCAAATTTTAAAAATCCAACTACTGGAAAAATAGGAAATTCAATGAAAGTCAGTAAAAATGAAATAGCACCTATTATACCAGCTATTGCAATTTTTCTACTGCTGTTCATATCATATTACCTCTTAATTCTCAGCGTATACATTAGCATACTTTCTGTTGTTTTTAGTTTCAAATCTAACAATACCATCTGTTTTAGCAAATAATGTAAAATCTCTTCCTAAGCCCACATTCTTTCCTGGGTGAATTTTTGTACCTCTTTGTCTTAGAATAATTGATCCTGCTGGCACTCTAGAACCTTCTCCAGCTTTTACTCCAAGATACTTTGGATTACTATCCTTTTTGTTCCAATCGGAACCACGCTTTTTAGCCATTCTTCATTTCACCTCAACTTTCACGTAATCAGGATAATTTTTTTCAATTCCTTTAATCGTTTCTATTAAATATTTGACCAATTTATTTGAAAAGTCATTTTTTTCTAAAAGATCTATCTTTAAATAACCTTCAGAAATTTTAAATGAAGCTAACTTTTCTTTACTTAATACATTAGCAACAAATTGAGTCAAAGTACTGACAGCACTGCAAACTATATCTTTTTTATATAAATCATTTGATGCATGACCTTTTATAAGAATATAATTTTTTTCAAATAAAACTTTTATCATTACGCTTCAATAGTTTTTATTTTTAATTCAGTATAAAGCTGTCTATGTCCTTTTCTCTTTCTGAAGTTTTTTCTTCCTTTAAACTTTAGAATCTTTATTTTTCTATCTTTTCCATGTTCAACAACTTCAGCTGTAACCTTTCCACCTTCTATGAAAGGTTTACCAACCTTTGTTTCTGCATCATTCTTGAAGAATATTACTTTGTCAAAAACGAATTCTGATCCGGCTTCAACTCCATTAACCTTTTCAGTAATCAATGTTTGACCTTCTTCTACTTTATACTGCTTTCCACCAAAGTCAATAATTGCGTACATAAAGTCACCTCCTGTATTGGAATAATTATTATGGCCCAAGGTACTCAATCTTTGTTGAGCTTTGATACCAGGATCCATTTACGTATTTTATCATCATTTGAAAGAATTTTTATGAAAGTATTGTTAATTTTTTATAAGCAATAGTATTGATCTACAAGTTTTATTTTCTTGTTTTCTATCATTTTGTCAAAATAAGGTTTTAATTTAAATTCATTGACAAAATCCTTATGTATGCCTTTTAATATTCCACCATATTCTTTTATCTTTTTTAAATTATAATATAAAATTTTTTCAGGTTCTTCCCTTGAAAAAGCCGTCACTTCCATAGTATAATCTTTTAAAAATTTATAAAAATTCTTGGCAAATTCTTTATCTTCTTTAATTCTTTTAAATAACTCTTCATCTTCTATAAATTCATACTCTACATCTGTAAAACAATAATAATCAATTATTCCAATTTCATATTGGAATTTGTCTATTGCAAGAAAATCTCCTTGCTTATAAACATAAGATAAAAAAATTTTATCTTTATAATAAGTTATTCCACCAACTATTCCTTTTTTTATCAAATAAATCCCATTTAATTTTGAACCAAAACTTTTCAAATTCATAAAATTCATATTTTATCACCCTCTGAGATCATTTTATTGTTTATATATCTCATAGAGTAATCTACCCAATTGTTTATACCGTTGAATCTCAAAAATTCCCAATTTTTCTTTAAATATTTATTTATTTTATCAATATTTTCTATTTTTATAGCTGACATATAAACAAGATATAAAACAAGAGCTCTATCATTTATTGTAATAGCTATGTCTATTAATTCATCAAAAAATACTTCTAATTCAGATTGTTCAACTTCATATTTATTTAAACCTTTTTTAAAATAATTTATCAATTTTGATATATTGAGTTCTAAAATAAAATTTTTCAATAATTTTTTATATTCTTCAAAACTTTCTGGTAAATCTATTTGTTCTTCTTTATCAAAAAAGAAATTAAAATTATCAAAAAATTCTTTTAATTCATCATTTTCTTCAATATCAAAATATTCTTCATCATTATTACTAGAAAAAAGTTCCAATTTATAATTTATTATTTTATTAGGATCCGCATAGCTCTTTTCTATGGGAAAATACATTAAATTATTTGTTATTTTTGAAATTTCTTGAATAAAATTTTTTATTATAGAATCATCTATATCATTAAAATCATCAAATTCTTCTATTTTAATATTCGACAAAGACTTCAAACCCTTTGCAATAGGTAATTGCAATATATAAGAAACAATAGAAATAAAAGTACCCTCTAAATACTCCTTATTACCATCTGTTAATCTACCTTCTCTTATATAAAATATTTTTTTTGGTATTTCTCCTTCTTTTATAAAATATTTTCCTTTTTTTAACTGTATCATAGTTAAAGCCCCTTTTCACTTATAAACTCTATTATTAAAGATGCTTGATCAGGATATAAATATTTTATTTCATCTGATATATTCAAAAGTTTTTTCTTGATTTCATCTGTAATACTTATATTTTCTAAATAATTTCTTAGATTGTATCCATTTTGTATAAATGAATAAGGATCTTTCATAAAATCTACGAGATTGATATTTTTCCATTCATTTATTCTATTAACTACATCTGGATATATATATTCTAATTGTGAATTTGCTTCTTTTAATTTTTCATTCAAATCATCTGTAGAGTATTTTAATTTTGAAAATTTTAAATATTCTATAACATCCATTCCCTTTGAAACAAAAGTTATAGGGTCTTCAAAAAAATCCAGTTTTTGTTCATCATCATATGCATTCATATATTTTGGAACTTTCAAATTATAACCCGAATATATAAAGTTTTTTACTATATTTCCAGCTACAGGAACAGCCGATGTTGAAGATAATAAATCTACACCATCTACTCTAACTACTATACTTTTGTTTCCAGTATATCCTGAAAACCATGTCGATAACTCAGGAGTTCCCGTTTTTCCATGAAGATCTATTCCTTCTATATTTATTCTCTTTGCAGATCCTCTTTCTACAACTTGTCTCAATAGATTATTCATAGAAGAATAAGTCTTTATAGATATTTCATCTATTTTTTTATCTATCTCAGGATATTTTTTGTATATTAAATTACCTTTTCTATCATATATTTCTGATATTGTATATATTTTTGGTATTAATCCATAGTTTGGAAATATTGTAAAAGCTTTTATTAATTCAAAAGGATTTGTTTCAACAGTTCCCAATGCAAGTGTTAAATCTTCTGGATACATGCCTTTAAGTCCTATATCAGATTCTAAAAAATTCTTTATTTTTTCTATTGAATCTGTTGGTGATTTTTCAATATGAGTTGCTAAATATATAGACGGTATATTTATAGATTTAACTATGGCATCTTCAAGACTTATTTCACCTCTAAAATTTTTGTCATAATTATTTGGTCTCCATCCTCCAAAATCCATAGGTTCATCGGGAAGTATAGTATCGAATGTATAGCCTTTATCTAATGCTAATGCATAATAAAAAGGTTTTATCACAGAACCAATTTGTTTATTAGAAATGAATATCGAGTATTCTCCACCCCAAAAAGATTCAACAGATCCGGTCTTATTATTTATAACTATTGAAGATTCAGAAGCATTTAATGTAAAAGAATCATATAAATCTCTATTAAAAGTTGTTTTTATTTTATAACCTCCACCTTTTAAGTTTAATGCTTCTTCTTCTTTTTTTACTTGATAAATAAAATCTAAATAATCCTCTTTATAATCTAATTTATATATTTGTATATCATTAACCATTTTTTCTATGTTTGATTTATCAAACTTTATCAATTCATTTCCATGAATGGAATTTAAAAGAATTGAAGCTTGATTTTTAGCTCTATCTGGATATTTATACGGATTATATAATTCTGGTCCATTAATTATTCCAACTAACATAGACATTTCATTATAGTCTAAATCATTTAAATCTTTTTTGAAATATCTCTCTGAAGCCGCCCCAAATCCAGAAATATCATTTCCAAGATAAACACTATTCATATAAGCCTCTAATATTTCATCTTTTGTATAAGATCTTTCCAAGAAAAATGCCAGCATCATATCCATAACTTTTCTCATAATAGTTTTTTCATTGGTCAAATATAAAGTTTTCGCGAGTTGTTGACTCAAAGTTGATCCACCTTGAGAAAAAGATCTATTTTTAATATTTATAAGAGTAGCTCTGAACAGAGCCTTTATATTAACTCCATAATGCTCATAAAAATCCCTATCTTCAGACCATAAAAGCATATATATTAATTCTTCTGGAATATCTTCTAAATTAACATATTTGTATTTTGTTGGGAGAATACTTTCACCATCTTCGAACAAATATGTATTATAATTTGAATTGACAAAAAATATGGATGATGTATTTTTATAAAAATTACTTGTATGTATAAATAAAAATATAAAGAAAAATATTCCTATAAAAAATCCTATTAAATAACTTTTCAACTTTATTCCTCCAATTATTAATTTTTCAAAACAAATTATATCATATAGTTCTTAAAATTTTTTTATATTTAATAATTTGATGAAATTAATTTAGTATAATTATAAAGCTTAAGTTTTTAAAATAAAACTAAAAAAACATAATAATATTATTATGATATGATAAAATGGAAGGAGTATATTTTTTATGAAATATATGTTAAAATTAAAAAAATATGGGAATTTAGCTTTCACTTCACATAGAGACTTCATAAGCATCATAGAATATACCTTGAGAAGAGCTAAATGTCCTCTTGAATTTTCTAAAGGATTTAGTCCAAAACCAATTTTTTCTTATACTTCAGCTTTACCTTTGGGATATATCAACAGAGAACTTTATATAATAGTAAATACAAAAAAAAGCTTTAATTTTGAAATTTTGAATTCTTGTTCTCCAAAAGGTCTTAAATTAATAGAATTTCAAGAAAAAAATGATGATTTTAATATCAATGAAGAAATAGATAAATTTAAATTTAGAATATATATATCTGAAAATATATATGAAAACTTTAAAAATATGGATTTAATTCAAAAGGGACAAAATTTTTACAATAAAAATGAAATTTTTGAAGACTTGAAATGTTATAATAATAATAATAAAATATACATATTAGAATTTTTTCAAAATACAAAAAATATTTTTAATTTTTATAAAATAATAAATAAAATGAACTTAAAGAATTTTATTTATTATCCTTACTGTATTGAAACCGTCTGGAGGGGTTAATATGAAAAAAATTATTGTTGTCGATGATTCTGAAGTATTGAGAAAGATAATAACTTTTAATCTTAAAACATCTGGTTATGATGTGATAGAAGCATCTAATGGAAAAGAAGGCTTAGAAAAAATTTTATCAGAAAAACCTGATCTCGTATGCCTTGATATTATGATGCCCATAATGGATGGCTTTACAGTATTAAAAGAACTTAAAGGTATAGATATAAAAATTCCGATCATAGTATTAACTGCTAAAGGTGGAGAATCTGATGAAGAAACAGCCTTATCACTTGGTGCAAAAAAAGTATTAACAAAACCGTTCAGTCCAAAATCTTTAATAGATACGGTAAATGAATTAGTGGGTGAATGATATGTTTGATGCAAAGTCTCTCTATTCAAAATTAAATAATGCTTTAAAAATATACACAGATGAAGAAGAAAATGTGAATGTACTATATGAAAGAATTAATTTTTTAACAGATAAACATCTTTCAGAGTTAAATAATTATAAAATACAAATAGAAGAAAATACTATGATTCTTCAAGCTCAATTTGAAGAAATTTCTAAATTATATGAAGAATTGACTACCGTTTTAGAAATTTCTAAGCTAATTTTTTCGACTAAAGATCCAAGACTGTCTATAGAACAAATAGTAAAAAGACTTAAAGATACTGTAGATTTTAAAAATGTTATAGTTGGAGAATTTGTAGACTTTGAAACTCAAAATGTAAATTTTAACCCTTTATATTTGGAATTAAGAGATATGAACTTTGAAAATATAGAACCAATTCTTTATCTTTTAAAAAAAATAGACTCTCCAAAAACAATTTTAAGAGAAAAGGACTCTGTTAATCATACTGAAAGTTCTTTTTTATTAATTCCTATAAAATCAAAACTAAAAATATGGGGTTTTATTTTATTATATGGAAAAACAGATAATTCGATTTTTCTTGCTTCAGACAAAAAAATAATGGAATCTGTTTGTGAGCAACTCGCTTTTGGATTCGATACTATAAATTATTTAAATGAAAAAATTAAACAACAAAAATTTGATGAGCAATTAAAAATAGCAAAAGAAATTCAAAATTCTTTATTGCCAAAAAAAATACCTAATATTTTAAATTGTCAAATATCAGCTTTTTACAGATCTGCTTATGATGTTGGTGGAGATTATTATGATGTCATAAAAATAAATGATAATGAAGTTTTAGGTTTATTGGCAGATGTATCTGGAAAAGGAGTACCAGCAGCATTGATAATGAGTTCTATGAGAGCAGTTGTCAGAAGTAGAATCGAAGCTGGAGATAGTATTGATTCTCTTGTAAAATACGTAAATAATTATTTGGAAAAGAATATACCTGATGATAGATTTGTAACAGCTATTTTTATTCTATTGAATTCAAAAGAAAAAAATGTTAAAATCGTAAATGTGGGACATAATAATTGTCCTATTTATCTTGATTCTAATGAGTATACTTCAGTAGCAACAGGTCTTCCTTTGGGTATATTTGAAGATATAGACTTCAAAATAGAAAAATATTCTTACAAATCTGAATTTCTATTCATATCTTATACTGATGGAATAACAGAAGCAAGAAATGAAGAAAAAGAAGAATATGGAACAAAAAGACTGGAAAATTTAATAAAACCGATAATAAACGAAAACACAAATGTAATAGTTAACCGTATAATTGATTCGGTGGACAATTTTGTGAAAAGTGCTCCTCAACATGATGATACCACAATTTTAGTGATGAAAGGTTTTTAGGAGGGATAATATATGTCAGGGCATAATAAGTGGGCTAATATTAAACATAGAAAAGGTGCTCAAGATGCGAAAAGATCTAAAGCTTTTACTAAGATCATAAGAGAAATAACTATAGCCGCAAGAGATGGCGGTGGAGATGCTGATGCTAATCCAAGATTAAGATCTGCAGTAGATAAAGCTAAAGCGGCAAACATGCCAAAAGATAAGATTGAAACAGCTATTAAAAAAGGTACAGGAGAACTTGAAGGTGAAGAACTAACAGAATTATTATATGAAGGTTATGGTCCAGCAGGCGTTGCTTTGTTAATATCTGTTGTTACAGATAATAAAAATAGATCTGCTCAAGAAATAAGACATCTTCTATCAAAAGGTAATGGTTCTTTAGCTGAAGCTGGAGCGGTTTCTTGGAATTTTGAAAGAAAAGGTTTGATAAAAGTTCCTAAAGAAGAGGTTTCTGATATGGAAGAATTTATGATGCAAGCTATTGAAGCTGGCGCTGAAGATATAACTGAAGATACAGACCCTATAGAAATAACTGTTGAACCAGATTTAACTTCAGACGTAAGAGAAGCTTTAAAAGCAGATGGTTATTCGATAGAAGATGAATTAACCTATAATCCAAAAACAACAGTAAACATTTCAGGCAATGATGCTGAAAAATTATTGAAACTTTTGGATAACTTAGAAGATAATGATGATGTTCAGCAAGTATTTGGAAATTACGATATTGATGATGCTGAACTCGAAGAATTATCAAAAAAATTAGGTTAAAAATACCTTTTATATAAAATGGGGACTCTGATCCCCATTTTAATTTATATTGGGGGATATTATGAAAAAATGTATGATATTAATTTTTATTATTATAAATACCTTTGTTTTCACAAGTACTTTTAAACTAACAAATGATTATGGAAAATATTTAAATAATAGAATGGATTTTGATATAGAATTTGAAGACCTATATGATACATCTTTAAACTATAATTTTAAATTAAAAGAAAGAGAATTTGAAACATCCAATCTTATAGATATTTTTAATTATTTTGATTTTTCTCAACCAGGATTTAAAATTCATTATAGATTTATAGATGACAAAAAAGATATTTTTTATGTCAAAAATTCTTTTGACTCTTTTCATATGATAATAGATGATTATATAATATTAAATATGAAAGATCTATACTTTGGTATTTATTTTAATAAAGAATATTTCAGTACTTCTTTTTGGTTTAAAGTCAATGACTTTTATGACTCAGCATATGCTTTAACATTAAAAAACAAAGATTTATTTGGTATATCTTTAAATTTTCAAAATCATGATATAAAACCCTATTTATTTTTTAAAAATATATATTTAAATTTTGAAAATTTCAATTTAAATGAGATAATTATAATGGAAAAAGAATTTAATATATATTATAATATAAAAACAGGAAATTTAAATATTAATTCATTTTACTTCGAAAAACATGAAGATAATTTTATAATAAGATTTCCAATAAACAAAAATATTTTTTTAAGTTATTCAAATGATGGGATAGGCATTTCAATAAGTATCCAAATATAATGGAGGTGTTTTTATGGGCGATAGTATCCTTTATTCTTCACCATATAATGATGATGATTATGAAAAATTTTTAAAGGACCTTATTAAAAGATTTGAAATGGATTTAACCGGCTATAAACAACATAGAGTGAGAAGAAGAATTGATATGCTCATGAGAAAACATGATTATAAATCTTATAGCGAATATTTTAATGATTTGAAAAGTTCAGATATATTATGGGATGAATTCTTGGACAAACTTACCATCAATGTTACAGAATTTTTTAGAAATCCCGAAAAATGGGATTATCTAAAGAAAGATCTGCTTCCAAAATTATACAAAGAAGCTAATAATTCTTTAAAAATTTGGAGTGCAGGATGTTCAACTGGTGAAGAACCTTATACCTTATCAATAATATTGAACGAATCTAATATGTCAAGAAATTCAAAAGTAATAGCGGCTGATTTAGATAAATTCGTTTTAAAAAGAGCTCAAGAAGGTATATATGATGAAAGAAGCCTTGTAAATGTTGATAATTCGATAAAAACAAAATATTTTACAAAACTTCAAAATAATAAATATCAAGTTTCTCCAAAATTAAAATCCCTTATAAATTTTAAAAGAATTAATTTATTAACAGACAAATTTGATACAAATCATGATTTAATAATTTGTAGAAATGTTGTTATTTATTTTGATAATCCAGCAAAAGAAGCACTTTATAAAAAATTTGCGGATGCTTTAAAACCTGGAGGCGTTTTATTCGTTGGATCTACAGAAAGAATTTTTAATTATAGAGAAATAGGATTAAAAACAATAGCGCCTTTCTTCTATCAAAAGGAAAATTAAAATGAGTTGGACAATACCTATAATAATACTCTTAGACCAGTTAACTAAGTACTGGTCTGAGAGTGTTTTAAAATTAAATCCAATATCCTTAGGAATCTTCAAATTGACATATGCTGAAAATACCGGTATAGCTTTTGGAATGCTATCAGAAAAAGCTTATTTTCATGGTATTTTTTCAACATTTATTGCAACCATATTATTAATATTTAGAGATAAATTAAGAAGCAAATCTAAAATTTTAGATCTATCATTATGCTTTATAATTGGCGGTGCAATAGGAAATATAATAGACAGAATCAGATTTGGTTATGTAGTAGATATGTTTTATGTTCCTTATTTTTCAATCTTCAATATAGCTGACTCTTTTGTAACAATAGGTGGTTTTTTACTTGTAATATATTTGATATGGGGGAACAAAAATGATAGAAAAAATTTTAGTAGATGAAAATGAAAAAGATGAAAGATTAGATAAGTTCTGTTCTAAAAAAGTTCCGGATTGGATTTCAAGAAATTTTATACAAAATTCTATAAAAAATGGTTCAATAAAAGTGAATAAAAAAATAAAAAAACCTAATTATAAAATTAAAACTGGTGACCTAATATACATAGAAGTACCAGAAAAACCAGAAAAACCAGAAATCTTACCAGAAAATATAAATTTAAATATTATATATGAAGATGATGATATAATAGTAATAAATAAACCATACAATATGATAGTTCATCCAGCAGGAAAAATATATAATGGAACTTTGGTAAATGCATTAAAAGGTCATATAGATGATTTTGAAGATATTGGTGATGAATTAAGAACAGGCATAGTTCATAGATTAGACAAAGATACTTCCGGATTAATAATTGTAGCAAAAAACAATATGGCCAGAGAAAATCTTTCAAAACAATTTCAAGAAAGAACTATAAGAAAATTTTATATTGCACTTACTAAAGGCCCTATTCAAAGGCCTCAAGGAATTATAAATAGACCTATTTCACGTCATCCAACACAAAGACATAAAATGGCTATAATAGAGGGCGGAAAAGAATCTATCACTAAATATAAAATTATTAAAAAATTTAATAACAATTTAAATTTAGTATGGATAAACTTAAAAACAGGAAGAACACATCAGATTAGAGTTCATTTTAAATATTTAAAATCTCCGCTTTTAGGCGATAGTACTTATTCAAAAATCGGAAAATTTGAAAACGAATTATGTATAAATAGACAAATGCTTCATGCGGTGAAAATGAATTTATTTCACCCAAGAACAAATGAATGGATGGAGTTTATAGCCCCTATTCCTGATGACTTTAAAAATGCAATCAAAAATATCTATAATAAATATGGTGATTAATATGAATGTATTAGGTCCTGTGAAAACATCTTTAACTATAGGCAAATCCTATATACAGATGAGAGATTTGATACAAATTTCAAAAAAAATGAAAATAGAAACTATTATATTAAAAGAACCTCATCCAAAATCATGGATGGGGTTTATTTTTCTATGTAAAATTAATAATATTAAACCTATAATAATTTATGAAAAAAATGATAAAAATTATTTATTAAAAAATGAAAAAGATATAATTCTTGCAATAAGGGACTATAACAATGTTTATTCTATAAATCTTGAACCTATAAATCTTTCAATTCCAGAAATAATTTATCCTTGTTATGAATTAAAAAATTTTTTTGATGACAAAGAAAATTATTCTATAGAAGATTATAAGAAGAATTATTCCCAATTAAAAGAAATTTCCAAAATTGATATAAATTATAATATTGAAAAAATAAACGTTGGAATTCCTTATATTGGAAATTTTGAAGATTTGAAAAAAGAATTATCAAAAAATAATCTCGATGAAAATGAAATAAAAATTTTAAAAGAAGAATTAAAAGTTATTAAAGAATTAAATGTATCTAATTATATATTAAATGTGAAAAAAATAATAGATATTGCTAAAAAAAATAAAATATCTGTGGGACCTGGAAGAGGATCTGCTGTCAGCTCTTATTTGGTATATAAACTTGGAATAACAAAAATTAATCCTTTAAAATACGATTTATTATTTGAAAGATTTTTAAACATTTTTAGAAAAGAATTACCAGATATAGACATAGATATTGATTCAACTCAAAGAAATTATTTAATAACCCTTTTAGAAAAATATTATGGAAAATATAAAATTGCTCAAATAAGAACATATTCAACTATGAAATTTAAATCTGTTTTAAAAAAATTAAAAGATAACTTTGAATATATTCCTTATTTAAAAAATCCCATAAGATCTTCCGAAAATTATGAATTATATAAAAAATCAGATTCAAAAACAAAAGAAATTCTAAAAATCGCTTATTATTTTGAAGGATTAGAAACAGCTGAATCAACTCATGCTGCAGGCATAATAATTTCTAATAAAGATTTAAGAGGTATTTTGCCTATTGATTTTAAAGAATTTCCAATAATAGAATATCAAATGGAAGATTTGAAAAAACTCAATATAGAAAAATTTGATATTCTTTCATTAGATACTTTAAACTTTTTAAAAATGATACAAGCTAAAGAAACTTTTGATGAACTTCAAAACACTTATATTTATGACGGTATTTCTAAAGGTTTAACGAAGGGAATTTTCCAATTAGAATCTAAACTTGGAAGAAAAGTTTCTTTAAAGATTAAACCAAAAAAATTCGAAGATTTAATATTATTAATAGCCATGAATAGACCTGGCCCTTTAGAATCTGGAATGCTTGATGAATATCTCGACAATTCTTCACCAGATTTCTTAAAAAAAATATTTCCTGAAACTAATGGTGTAATTGTTTATCAAGAACAAATAATGAAACTGGGACAAAAAATAGGTGGTTTAGATAAAAATGAATCAGATCTTTTAAGAAAAGCAGTTGCAAAAAAAGATTTACATAAATTATCTCCAATTAAAAATAAATTCATAAAAAATGCCTCCCAAAAGATAGGTGAAGAAAATTCAATAAGAATATTTTCAAAAATTGAAATGTTTGCACAATATGCTTTTGCAAAATCACATGCTTCAGCTTATGCTCATATTTCATATTGGATAGCTGAAGAAAAATTTAAAAACCCTTCTAAATTTGTATTTAATTACATAAAATTAAGAGGATTAAACACTGATATAATAAATGAATGTTCTTTTTTAAACACAAAAATATATAATCCTTCTTTAAAATATCCAAAAGGATTTTATTCACAAGAATATATATTTCCTCCTATTTCTTGTATAAAAGGTATTGGAAAAAATATAGAAGAACTTTTTTCCAACTATAACATTAAAAATTTTGAAGAGTTTATAAATATATGTATATCAAAGAAAATAACAAGAAATATAATAGAAATTCTTATTCGATCTGGAGCTCTTGATTTTATAAACATTAATAGAAAAATGTTCTTAAGAGAATCTACTAAACTATTAAGAGGCGAATTAGAAGAATTAAAAGAAATAGAAAGCAGTGTTTTTGGAAATACCATAACAGAAGATACTAAAGAAATTAAAACTACTATTGAAGATTTAATAATATATGAAACTGAAACCATAGGACTTCCCCTTTCACAAAATAAATTAAATAATTTATCTAATGAATTACATAAAAAATATTTAAGTAATAAAACTTTCAATATAATAGGTTATGCCTATAAAAATTTTATATTTGATAGTAGTGGCATTATATATGATAAAAAAATATATCATAAAATACCTACTAAAATAATAAAAAAAATTTGACTATGATAGTTCTATACACTATCTTTAGTCAAATCTTTTTTTATTCTTCAGTTACATATTTATTTGATGCAAATTGTAATAATAAAATACCTATTATAAAAAAAGTAATATTAATTATCCAAAAATAAGTAAAGGACATATCTTGAATAGATGCTGAAAATCTTATTGTATCTGCCAAATACTTTATTGGCATTATATATGATAGCCATCTTATAGAAGAAGGTATCAATTCTAAAGGGAAATATACTCCAGCAAAAAAAGTCATAACCATATAAAGAATAGATGAAGCATTTTGAGCAGTTTCAACTTTTTTAAATATCAATAATAATAAAATACCAAATCCCATCATAGCTATTGATGCACAAAAAACAGATATAATCAATAATAACCAATTAAATTCAAGTCCTGTATTGAAAATTATTATGCTGAATAATATATTTAAAAATACTGCAAAAAAATTTAAAATTATTTGAACAAAACTCGAAGAAAAAACAAATTCAATTGGTTTAACTGGGGTAGTCATAAATTTTTTTATAATATTTTCTTTTTTATATCTTCCAAAAATAGTAATGACTGAAAACATTCCTCCAGAAAGTATAGATATAGCCAAAGCTCCTGTAATTATAAATCCAAGGTCTGTAACTTTTTTCTTTCCTACTGCAACTACTTCATCTTCAATGATAAAAAAATCTTTTAAATTTTGATAATTATATCTCTTCAAAGAATTATCAATTTCAGATTTTATATTTTGAAAATTTTGATAATTAGTTAGATCATTTGTTAAATATATATAATAACTATTTTCTTTATTTTCTATTCCATACTTTAATTCACCATTCTCAACATCTTTTTTTAATTTTTCTACATCTTTATAAAAAATAATCTCATAATTTTTTAAATATTCTTTAAAATCTTCTTCAATTTTTAAAACTCCAATTTTTGCAAGATCTTTTTCATTATCAAATGCTCCTCCTTCTCCAAACAAAGTTCCAAATATTATTATAAAAAGGAGTGGGAAAAATACAGTAAAAAATAAACTGATTTTATTTCTAAAGGTTTCCATCCAAAAAACTTTTAATAAATGTATAGTTCTATTTTTCATCTGACATCACCCTTTTAAAATTAAATGAAAATAAAATTAATCCAATTAAAAACCAAATAGCAGGTACAATTATATTAATAATACCTATAGAATCTCCAGAAAGGATATTTCTAAGTCCATCAACCATATATGTTGCTGGATTTATATAAACATACCATCTAACGAAAGAGGTTATTTCTTTTGTAGGAAAATACAAACCACTTAAAAAAATAGTTATAAAATAAACAATATTTGAAACAGAAGATGCTGTTCCTATACGTCTAAAAAATGATGCTATTATAAGTCCAAATGAAAGTGCTGTTATACAACAATAAAGTAAGAAAAATATAAATTTATAATTAAAAATCAAAGTTGATATATTTAAAAATGATGCCTCAAAATAAAGAAGTATTATGGCTAAAAATAAAATACTAAAATTTGAAATCAAAAAAGAATAAAAATAATGGCTCATTTTTAAAGGTGTAACAAAAACTCTTTTAATAATTCCTCTATTTTTATAATCCACAAAATTCAATGGAAGATTAAAAATAGAAACAGTTAATATTGCCATCATTAATATACCGGGAAAAATAAAATCTTCATAAACAAAACCTTCATCATTTGTATTTAAATAAATATAGTCTGTTTCTATATTTAATTCTCTTCCAATAGTATTGAACCTTAAATTTATTTCATTTAATACACTTGAAAAAACCTCTGAAGTAATTTTAGAATAGCTTTTTTGAGTTCTATATATTTTTATAATAGGTTTATCATCATTCAAATTAAAAAAATTAACTTTATTAATATCTTCTGGGAAATATGCTATTATATCGATATTATATTCTTTCAGATCTTCTAGAGATTTTTCAAAATTTTCATATTTAGATATTTTAAATGTTTTTTTAAATTCTTCATCTTCAAATACATTATTTAAAATATTTTTTAATATACCAATATCCTGATTTTCATAATAAATTCCAACTTTAAATTCTATATTTTCTTCATTATTTTGTACATTTCCAAATATTGAAATAAAAAATAATAAAAATATTGATGGAAATATTATAGTCCAAAAAACACTATCAAACTGTCTAAAATTATCTTTTATCATAGCTGATGTAAGTTTAAACCATCTCATAAAATCACTCCTAATCTCTTAATGACCTTCCAGTTAATGTTAAAAAAACATCTTCAAGATTTGGTTTTCTAACCTTTAAATTATCAATTTTAAAATTTTTTTCTTTTGAATATTCAAAAATCTTTATGAGAGATTTTTCAACATCATCAGTTTCATATTGATAAACATCATCAACTTTCTTTAAATCTCCATTAAATAAATCTATATTTGAATCAAAGTCTAAAGTTTCAAAAGTTATTAATGAATTCATATTCAATGATTTTATAAGTTTATCTACAGTTCCTTCAGCAATTATCTTACCATGATCTATAACATATATATAATCTGCAAGAAATTCTGCTTCTTCCATATAATGCGTTGTAAGAACTACTGTTTTCCCTCTTTTTTTAAAATCATCAATCTGTTCCCATAAATTTCTTCTTGCCTGTGGATCTAATCCAGTAGTAGGTTCATCTAAAAATATAATATCAGGATCATTAACTATAGCACAAGCAAGTGCTACTCTTTGCTTTTGTCCACCAGATAAATTTTTCATTCTCGCTTTTCTTTTTTCTTCAAGATTTAAATCTTTGAGTAAAATATTTGTTTCTATACTTTTTTTATATAATCCACCAAAAGCTCTTATAATTTCTTCAACCGTTAAATTGTCAAAAAAAGTAGTACTTTGAAGTTGAACTCCTATTCTTTCCTTTATTTTTCTGTCTATCTCAAAAACTTTTTCACCAAAATAATATATATCCCCCATAGTAGGTTTTCTAAGGCCTTCTAAAGTCTCAACAGTAGTAGTTTTACCTGCGCCATTAGGGCCAAGTATAGCAGTAGTTTTACCTTTTTGTATACTCAAAGATATTCCATCAACCGCTTTTACATCCTTATAATATTTTTTAAAATTTTCAATCTTTAAAATATCTTCCATATTAAATACCCCCTTATAAATCAATGTTATAATTATTTTAATTCTATCATAAAAGTTTAAGTGAATTTTAAGAAATCTGATATCTTGGTATTTACAGGAATATCTTATAATATTATTGGCATAAAAAGTTTAGGAGGAAAAAATTATGCAAATAGATGAACTTTTTTTAAATAACGGTGCTTCAATTCAAAAAAATATCGACAATTTTGAAAAATATGTTAGAAGACAAGTAATGGCAAGATTTCTTGTAAGATATGAATTATTTAAAAAAATAAAAGAAGTAAAAGGAAATATTGTAGAATGTGGAGTTTACCATGGTGGCGGTATTTTTGCATGGGCAAAATTATCTACTATACTTGAACCTTATGCACTTTATAGAAAAATAATTGGTTTTGACACCTTTGAAGGATTTCCAACAATTTCAAATGAAGATATTTCTAATGAAAAAAATAAAAATTTAAGATTAAATGGTATGAATCCAAAATTTGATGTTTATCAAGATCTTTTAAACTGTGAAAAGCTATATGATGAAAATAGATTTTTAAACAATTTTTCAAAAATCGAATTGATAAAAGGTAATGCGATTAAAACAATTCCAGAATATGTTAAAAATAATAATCATCTTACAATTTCAATGTTATTCTTAGATTTCGATCTATATGAACCAACAAAAATTGCTTTAGAATATTTATACCCTAAAGTTGTTAAAGGTGGAATAATTGTGTTTGATGAAATAAATAATCCCATTTGGCCAGGAGAATCTCAAGCAATTTATGAATACTTTAATAATTTTAATGATTTAAGAATTAAAAAATTTGATTTTGAACCTAAAATGTCTTATATAATAAAAGAATAGCAGTAATACTGCTATTCTTTTATTTAAATAATTTTTTTAAATTTTCATCAAATGGTGGTTTAATAACACCTTTTTCGGTAATTATCGCAGTTATCAAATCATTTGGAGTTACATCAAAAGACGGATTAAAGACCTTTACATTATCCATAACCATCTTTATTTTATGGCATAGCCTCACTTCATCATGATTTCTTTCTTCAATAGGTATATCTTCACCTGTTTTAGTTTTCATATCTATAGTTGAAAGTGGTGCCGCTATATACATAGGAATACCATGTCTTTTTGCAAGAACAGCAACAGAATATGTTCCTATTTTATTTGCTGTATCTCCGTTGGCAGCAATTCTATCCGCGCCAACAACAACGGCATCTATCTTTCCTTGATTCATTACCCATCCAGCCATATTATCCGATATCAATGTTGTATCTATACCATCTTGCATTAATTCCCAAACAGTTAACCTTGCTCCTTGTAAATAAGGTCTTGTTTCGTCAGCATAAACTTTTATATTCTTTCCTGATTCAATTGCACCTCTTATAACACCCAGTGCTGTTCCATAATCAACAGTTGCAAGTGCTCCAGCGTTACAATGAGTCAAAACTGTATCACCATCGTTTAATAATTTTCCACCATTTAGTCCAATCGCTTTATTAATTTCTATATCTTCTTTCGCAATATTTACTGCTTCTTTTTCAAGAAGAATACTCATTTCTTTCGTTTCTAAATTCTCTATTTTATCTTCTATTAAACTATACATTCTATTCAAAGCCCAAAAAAGATTAACAGCTGTTGGCCTTGTCTTTGAAAGTTCTATTTTTGCATTTTGCATTTTTTTGATATAATTTTGTTTATCTTCTGAATCAAATTCAAAAGAAGCCAAAGCCATTCCAAATGCAGCTGTAGCTCCTATAGCTGGTGCACCTCTAACTATCATATCTTTTATAGATATAGCAGCTTGTTTATAATTAGTACATTCAAAAAATATTTCTTCTAAAGGCAAATATCTTTGATCGATAAGAATTAACTTATTATCTATCCATTCCATGGACATACCTTTTAATTTTCCCATTTATATTCATTCCTTTCATTATAGATATATTAAAATTATACAATAGAGTATAAAAATTTACAAATAAAAAATGCATGATTTCTAAGTTTTAAGAAATCATGCATTTTATTATAACTTTATATGTATTTAAATTAAGATATTTTAGTTTCTATGTCTTGAATATCTTCATTAAGTTTATTATCTTGTGTTTCATACTCTAAATCAGAATAAACTTTTAATCCCGTACCTGCTGGAATTGGTTGTCCAACAATTACATTTTCTTTAAGACCTTTTAAGAAATCATCTTTGCCTTCAATTGCAGCCTCAGTTAATATTTGTACAGTTTGTTGGAATGAAGCTGCTGATAACCATCCTTCTCTTTCTAGGGAAGCTTTGGTTATTCTGAGAAGTTTTCTCTCAGATTGTATGGTAGATTTAGGATTTACTAAATATGTTTTTTGTGTTCCTATTATTTCTATTTCTTCTTCATCATTTAAAACTTCTTCATAATCTTCATAAACTTCTATTTCTTTTATTTTTGCTTCTATTATTTCTTTCAACATATTTTCTGTTATTTCATCATATTTAGAGAATATTTTATCTTCTTCCTCATTCTCTGAAGGAATTATAACTTTTCTAGCCAATCTTTTACCTATTACTTCTTTTCTATTATCATCTATTCTTGAATTTTCTTTTAAAATAGATTCATTTATCTTTCTCGATCTATTAAAAGGTAAAAGATCTCCTGGCATATAGTCTGTATCTCCACCATCAGTAATTTCTACTTTATTTAACATCTGTCTTATTATAATTTCAAAATGTTTATCATGAATATCAACACCCTGTTCAGCATATATTTTCTTTATTTCTTTCAAAAGATATGTTGAAACAGCTTCAACGCCTAGATCTGATAGAACTTTTCTTGGTTTTATATTTCCAGAAGTAAGTCTTTCACCTTCAAGTACTCTATCTCCTTCTGCAACCACTGGTTTTGTTCTATAATCGGCATCAAATGTATGTAATTCATGTTCTGTATCTTCTACTATAAATTTGAGTTTTTTACTTCTCTTATCTGATTCATCTCTTGTTATAGACCTTACTGTACCCTTAACAGTTGAGAATATACCTTCAGGTCCCTTGAGCTTCTTTCTTGCTTCAAACAATTCTTCTGCTCTTGGCAATCCCTGTGTAATATCAGAAGCAGTTGCAATACCACCTGTATGGAAAGTTCTCATTGTAAGCTGTGTTCCAGGTTCACCAATGGATTGAGCCGCTATAACTCCAACAGATTCACCTATATTAACATGTTTATGACTTGCAAGATCCATTCCATAACATTTTGCACACAATCCAGATTCTGATTCACAAGTTAAAGGTGACCTTATATAAATAAGTGGTCTAACCAAAACTTTTTCTATATTATGTCTTTCTAAAATAGATGCTGTTTTTTCGTCAATCTTTTCTTGGTATTTCAACAATGTAATTTCTTTTCCATTTTCATCATTTACATTTATATCTTCACCAACATGAACAAAATTGACCGCTTTATAATCTTTAACTCTTATATTTGTTATATTATGTAATTTTAATTCTTCAATAGCTTCCTTAGTTATAACTTCATTCTTTTCTATTATAATTTTATCTTCTATTTTATAATCATTTAAAGATATCAAATGTTGATTACTGTTGAAATCTTCAAGTTTTAATTGTTTTTCTTCAAAAACTTTTATTTCATCTTTATATTCTGACAAGAACAATGAATCATCTTCATCAAGCATAATATCTCTAACATATTCTTTACCATTATTTGGATTAACTATAACTTCATCAGTTTCTGGATCTAAAACATTCTTTGCAAGAACTCTACCAAACAAGAAATCAGACAATTTTTCTATTTTAGAGTTATCTGACCACAATTCTTCGGCTATTATACCTCTTGTAGTTCCACAATCAGTTTCATTTATTGTAATGGATTGTGCAACATCTACAAGTCTTCTTGTTAAGTATCCCGCTGTAGAAGTTCTTAAAGCAGTATCTGCCGAACCTTTTCTTGAACCATGTGTAGATGTAAAGAATTCGAGCTCTGAAAGACCCATTTTAAAGTTGGATTTTATAGGGACTTCTATAATTTTACCAGCTGGATCAGCCATAAGACCTCTCATACCAGCCAACTGTTTTAACTGGTCTATATTACCTCTGGCTCCAGAGTCAACCATCATCCAAATTGGATTAAATGTATGTTTTCTATACTCTTCAGCAGTAACTTTTGTAACATCAGCAGTTGTTTTTTCCCAAACTTTTACAACTTCTATATATCTTTCATTATCTGTCAAATATCCTTCTTCATATAATTCTTCTATTTTAAGTACTTTATTTTCTGAATTTGTTATTATTTGTTGTCTTTTTGGAGATACTAAAACATCTTTTATCGATATTGTCAATCCAGAAATTGTTGCATAATGGAATCCAAAAGATTTTATATCATCCAATAAGTCTGCAGTTCTATCTATACCATACATTTTAAATGTCTTAAAAATAAGATTTTTTAATCCTTTCTTATCCATTTTAGCTGAATAATCTTTCAATTTTTCTGGAACGACTTGATTGAAAATTATTTTACCTATTGTAGATTTTATAATCTTATTTTTATCATTTCTAAAACCAATTGTTTTATGCAATGTAAATACAGGTCTAACCCATTCAAAATTTCCATCATTGAAATGAACTCCAGAATTTATTATTTTATCATAATCATGAACATAGGTTGCTTCCATTTCATCAGCAAATATATTTTTTATATATCCATCTTTTAAAGATTCTTGATATGATTTTGGTAATTTTAGATTATCAAATTCTTTATTTTCATGCATAGTTAAGTAGAAAGAACCTGCTATAACATCTTTACCAGGCATAGAAATAGGTCTTCCATTAGCCGGAGAAATTATATTATATCTGGATAACATTAAAAATTTTGCTTCAGCTTGTGCAACGGCAGAAAGAGGTACATGAACAGCCATCTGGTCACCATCAAAATCAGCATTAAATGGTGGACAAACTAATGGATGTAATCTTATAGCATTACCTTCAATAAGTCTCGGAATAAATGCTTGAATAGAAATTCTATGAAGTGTAGGAGCTCTATTTAACATAACAGGATGTCCTTTGATAACTTCTTCAAGTATTTCCCAAGCTTGAGGCATTTCTTTTTCAATTATTGTTTTTTTCAATTTTCTGGCATTTTTACTCGCAACATTAGAATCTTTGAGTAATTCTGCAAGTACAAATGGTTTAAATAATTCTAAAGCCATCTTCTTAGGTAATCCACATTCATGTATCTTTAAATCTGGACCAACAGCTATAACAGCTCTTCCAGAATAATCAACACGTTTTCCTAAAAGATTTCTTCTAAATCTACCTTTTTTACCCTTTAAAAGATCTGTTAAAGATCTTAACGGTCTTTTACTTCTATCTGTCATAGGCTTACCTATTCTTCCATTATAAATAAGAGAATCAACAGCTTGTTGAAGTATTCTTTTTTCATTTCTAATTATTATTTCAGGTGCTTCCATATCCATAAGTTTTTTAAGCCTATTATTTCTATTTATAACTTTCCTATATAAATCATTCAAATCAGTAGCAGCAAATCTTCCTCCATCGATCTGTATTAAAGGTCTCAAATCTGGTGGAACTACAGGAAGAGTATTAACTATCATCCATTCAGGTCTATTATTAGATTTTATAAAATCTTTGACTAATTTTAATCTTTTTAATAATTTTAAAGCTTTTTGACTTCTTTTATCTAATTTTTCTATATCTGACTCTAATTTTGCTCTCAATCTTTCAAGATCTATTTTTTCAAGTAATTCTTTTATAGATTCAGCACCATAATTAGCTTTAAATAATTCATATTTATTTATCTGATATATCTGTTCAGCTCCATCTTCACTATTAGCTTTTATGTCCTTAATTCCAAATTCTAAAAATTCTTGAAGTAGATCTTCATTCATCAAAGTACCTTTTTCAACAATTCTATCTGAAACAGTTATATTTTCTGATATTTTCAATCCAATGAGTTGTTCTCTTTCATATTTAATTTTAGAATTTAAAATTCTCATTACTTCTTCATAAGCTCTGGCTTCATCTTCTAATAAGATATCACCTGTTCTTTTACCTATTCTTTTAGAAAATCTTTTATCGATATCGGTTATAACAACTATAGGTGTATCTCTTTCGATTTCTCTGTCTATTTCTATTTGGCCAGGATAATATTCTGAAAATATAGTATATTCATGATGAGTTAGGAAATCTTCTTCAAACAAAAACCTATCTGCAAGAGGAGTTCCTTCCTCTATTTCTTGTTCATCTTCAACCATTATAGAAGCTCCTTCAAAAACAGGATACTTCATTTTTTGACCATCTTCTGATTCTATTGTTATCCAAGTCAATTCTCTTTCAGTATGAGTCATCTCACTCGTTATACTCACTTTACCTGATATCTGAGAAGTAGGCATACCTTTAACACGAGAAACTTTTACAGCTGGTTCAACAGCTATGTCAACATATTGAGAATATATTTCATATTCTCTTTGATAAAGAATTTCTCCTGGATAATAATCCAAATCTTTTTCTTGACTTTCATTTGAAAGAGTTAAATATGCTCTTTCTATAACTCTTTTAGAACCATAATATATTATATTTTCTAAATCTTTAACTGTATTTCCCAATATTATAGAAAGTATTGAAGGTGAAGATTTCAAATACCATATATGAGAAACTGGTGTTGCAAGTTCTATATGTCCCATCTTTCTTCTTCTTGATTCTTTTGATTCTATTCTTACCCCACATCTTTCACATACTGTACCTTCATATTTTTTACCTTTGTATTTTCCACAAGCACATTCATAATCTTTTGTAGGGCCAAAAATCTTTTCACAAAATAAACCATCTTTTTCTGGTTTACTTGTTCTATGATTAAGAGTTTCAGGTTTCTTTACTTCCCCATTTGACCATTCTAAAATTGTATTCGGTGATGCAAGTCCAACCTTTATTTTTGATATCTTTCTCTGAAAAGAAGAAACTTTCGCCATTAATTTTCTCCCTCCTTGAGGGTTTATTTATATCAAGATTATTTATTGCCGAAAAGTTGTCATAGTTTTATTCCTATGACAACTTTTTTAGCAATTATAATTTATCTACGTCTAATTCTTTACCTTCTTCATCAAACAACTTAATATCTAATAATAAACCCTGTAATTCTTTTACTAATACTTTAAAACTTTCAGGAATTCCTGGTTCTGGTAGATTTTCACCTTTTAATATTGCTTTATAAACTTCATTTCTACCTCTAATATCATCCGATTTATAAGTCAACATTTCAGTTAATGTATGAGCTGCTCCATAAGCTTCAAGAGCCCAAACTTCCATTTCTCCAAATCTCTGTCCACCAAGATGAGCTTTACCACCCAATGGTTGTTGGTGAATTAAAGAGTATGGACCAGTAGCTCTTGCATGAATTTTATCTTTAGCTATATGAGATAATCTGATCATATACATAAATCCAATATCTATCGGATAATCAAATGGTTCTCCATTTCTTCCATCTCTCAATACTATTTTTGCGGTTATATTATCATCTGTTTCACCAAGATCAAGTTGTTTTTCTTTTCTAACTCTATGTAACTCTGTTGTTATCTGTTCTTCAGTTGCTCCATCGAAAATAGGCGTTGCAAAGTATTTTCCTGATAACTCTGCCAACCAACCAAGATGTAATTCTAGAACCTGTCCTATATTCATACGTGAAGGAACTCCCAAAGGAGATAACATCATTTGTATAGGTCTACCATCTGGTAAAAATGGCATATCTTCTTTATGTAGTATTGTAGAAACAACACCCTTATTACCATGTCTTCCAGCCAATTTATCCCCAGCTTGTAATGTTTTTTTGGTAGCTATATAAACTTTAACATATTTATTCACACCTATTTCAAGGTTAGGAATATCCTTTCTATCGAAAACTTGCACATCTATTACTCTACCTTCTATACCATGAGGTAATGTCAATGAAGAATCTTTTACATCTCTTCCTCTATCACCGAAAACAGATTTAATAAGTTTTTCTTCTGGTGATGTTTCTGATTCTCCACGTGGTGTAACTTTACCAACAAGTATATCTCCAGAAGATACATAAGAACCAACTCTTACTATACCTTCTTCATCAAGATTTCTTAAAAGTTCTTTTTTCACATTTGGAATATCTGCTGTAATTTCTTCAGGTCCTAATTGTGTATCCATTGATTTAGTTTCATAAACTTCTATATGCACAGAAGTAAATGAATCTTTTTCCAATAATTCTTCTGAAACAACTATAGCATCTTCAAAATTATAACCTTCCCATGGAACAAAAGCTACTAAAATATTTTTACCTAATGCCAATTCACCCATTTCTGTAGAAGGGCCATCAGCAAGAGGAGCATTCTTCTCAACTATTTCTCCCATGTCAACTATAGGTCTTTGGTTTATACACATATCTTGATTAGATCTTACATATTTTAATATTTTATATTCATCTTTAATATAATTTGAATTTCTATCTTTTATATAATTTCCTTCTTCATCTATTCTGGTAATAACAATTTTTCTTCCATCAACATAAGTAACAACACCCCTATGTTTTGCAAGTATAACATATCCAGAATCTCTTGCCGCCAACCACTCAACTCCAGTACCTACATATGGAGCATCTGTATAAAGTAAAGGAACTGCTTGCCTTTGCATATTAGATCCCATGAGAGCTCTATTGGCATCATCATGTTCTAAGAATGGAATCAAAGATGCAGAAACTGATGCAATTTGTTTAGGTGTAACAGCTATAAATTCAACTTCTTCTTTAGGAAATAAAGTAACCTTTCCAAGATACCTTATTTCAACATATTCTGATACTATATTATTATCTTCATCTCTCTCAACAGATGCAGGTGCTATTTTATGAGTTTCTTCTTCATCAGCTGACAAATACACTATATCTTTATTAAAAATCTTTCCATTTTTAACTCTAAAATAAGGAGCTTTCAAAAATCCATATTCATCCGTTCTCGCAAGAATAGCAAGCGAAGTTATAAGTCCTATATTTGCACCTTCTGGCGTTTCAATAGGACACATTCTCCCATAATGTGAATGATGGACATCACGAACTTCAAATTTTGCATGTTCTCTTTTTAATCCACCAGGACCTATCGCGGAAAGTCTTCTCTTATGAGTTAATTCTGATAAAGGATTTATTTGATCCATAAACTGTGATAATTGTGAAGTAGCAAAAAATTGATGAAAAGATGTCATAATAGCTCTTGAATTTATAAGAGACTGTGGATTTATTTTATTTAAAGATTGTGACATAGCTATCTTTTCTGGTATATGTTGAATCATTTTAGAATACGCTTTTTCAAACTCAATTTGCATAAGTTCTCCAACAGATCTAACTCTTTTATTTCCAAGATGATCCCTGGTATCCAGTGCTTCAGGGTTTTCCTCAAGGTCTAAAAGATGTCTTGCTGAAAGAATTATATCCAAATGTTCTATAGCCATTGATTCTACTGGATATTCTAAATTATTCAATTCATCTTCTGTTAATTCTTTTCCCTTAACTTCTTTAAGATATTTAAAATATACATCTTTTAAAGAAACTTGAACTTTTTGCCTTCCTATATCTGAAAAATCAAACTTATCTTCTCTAAAATACATTTCCTCAATTTCTTCTTTTGCTTTTTGTCCACGAGGTATTTCAGTAGGTTTAAGCTTTATAAACATTTCTTTATAAGCTTCAAGAGATGTTAAAGGACCTTCTTTTTCATACCTTTTCTTCATTTTATCAAGAGTTAGCTGTGCAACTCTATGAGATACTTTAATACTTTTCACATCATACTTAAATAATAATTCTTTTGCTTCTGAAAGTTTCATTCCTCTTACAGTGGTTTTAGAAGGTTCCATTTCCTCTAGTTCTTGAAAATGCATATCAGAAAGTACGGTTGAATCATTATATGTTTCAACATCAAACTCATCTTCAAGATCTATATTTACAGGAAAAAGATCGAGTATATCAAGATCATTTTCATAACCTAAAGCTTTCAAAAACAAGAAAAAATTAAATTTTCTTTTCCTATCGATTCTTATTTGAAGAACCTCTTTACCTAAGTTTGGATTGAATATTATTTCAAGCCAAGCACCTTTTACAGGTAAAAAATGTGCTAAAAACATTTCTTTATTAGAATCTTTTTCTTCTTCTTTAACAAAGTAAATCCCTGGAGATCTAACTAATTGATTTACTACTACTCTTTCTGCACCATTAATAATAAATACTCCTCTATCAGTCATATAAGGAATATTACATAAAAAAACATCTTCTTTTTCTATAGTTTCACCTGTTGATGTATCGGTTATCTGAACGGTAAGAAACGCTCTTCCAGAGTAGGTAAGGTTTTTTGACTTACATTCTTCTTCAGTCATTAAAGGATCCTCGTATTTCACATTAACAAAATCAAGTAGGATTTCTTTGTTCTTTTTAGCTGTAGTTTTTATTGGAACTCTAAGCGGCATAAACTTTCTTATTGTTTCTTGTAGTCTTTTTTCAAGAAAATCTTTGAATGAAGACTTTTGAATTTTTATCAAATCATCGTACATTTCAAAATTTTCATGTACATTTCCAAAGAAATCTCTTTCTCTTTTTCCCACTTTTAAAGTGCGGGTGTTCACTGGAATCACCTCGGCTTTTGGAATATTTATATTAAAATGTTACAATTTTTTTCTATTTTTAAGCAAAATGAAACCGCATCAGACCTTATGGCCCAATGCGGATTCAATTGTATCATCATTTTATAAATTTTTTATTAAGAAAATAATTCAATTACTTCAAATTATTTAAGTTCTACTTCTGCTCCAGCTTCTTCTAATTTTTTCTTAAGTTCTTCAGCTTCAGCTTTTGCTGCGCCTTCTTTAACTTTAGCATCTGGAGTTCCTGCTTTTTCAACTAAGTCTTTTGCTTCTTTTAATCCAAGACCTGTAACTTCTCTAACAATTTTTATAACACCTATTTTTTTAGCACCGAAGCTTTTTAATACAACATCAAATTCTGTTTTTTCTTCTTCTGCTGCTGCTCCACCTGCAACTGCTCCTGGCATAGCTGCCATAACTGGTGCTGCTGCTGATACTCCGAATTCATCTTCTAAAGCTTTTACTAAATCTGCTAAGTCAGCTACTGTCATTTCCTTTATTGCCTGAATGAGTTCTTCTTTTGTCATTTAGAACACCTCCGTAATATTATTCTGATTTTTGATCTTTAATTGCATTTAAAACATTTGATAAATTTCTAATTGTTCCAGCAAGAACATTAACTACTCCATTTATAGGGGCGTTCAAGCCACGTACAAACATACCGATAAGTTCTTGTTTTGATGGAAGTTTTGATAACTCTTCTGCTTTATTAGCATCAAATATTTGTCCTTCAAGAACTCCACCTTTTATAGATGGTTTTCCATCATGTTTTTTTGCAAATTCAGTTAATACTTTTAATCCCACTATAGGATCTCCTGATTTTACATAAAAAACACCTGTTGAACCTTCAAGAAATTCTTCATAATCTTCTAAGTTTAATCCAGCTTCTTTGATAGCTGTTTTTAACAATGAATTTCTCATTACTTTATATACAGCTTCACTTTCATATTCCTTAAAAAGTTGCATTCTCATATCATCAGTATGAGAAACAGGCATACCTGTAAAATCTGTAAAAACTACTATTGAAGAATTCTTGAATGCATCTACAAATTCGTTTACTAATAAAGTTTTCTCTTTTCTGGTTAACAACTCAATGCACCTCCTTAAATAAAAAAATTCCACGACTAAATGAGGGTCGCGGAACATAGACAACAAAAAACTTGTCTCTTTTCTCCACGCACCTCGGCAGGCATCTTTAATATATTGATTTCAATATAACCTACTGTCTTAGGTACGACATTATTAACTTTTCCTGAAAAATTATACTATAGATAAAGCATTTATGTCAAGTTTAATTCCAGGTCCCATTGTAGGTGCAATTACTACTTTTTGGAAAAATTTACCTTTTGATGCCACTGGTTTTAATTTAGATAATTGTTCTAAACCATTTTTTATATTTTCAACTAATTGATCATCTTCAAAAGAAACTTTACCTGCTGGGAAATGAACATTACCAGTTTTATCATTTCTTACTTCAACTCTACCAGCTTTAAATCCCTTTACTGCTGCTTCTATATCATCAGTAACTGTTCCAGCTTTTGGAGATGGCATCAATCCTTTTGGTCCCAATACTTTACCTAATTTCCCAACAAATCTCATCATATCAGATGAAGCTATAGCAACATCAAAATCTGTCCAGCCTTCTTTAGTTATCTTTTCAACTAAATCTTCAGCTCCAACAAAATCTGCTCCAGCTTCTTTAGCTTTTTCAGCTCTTTCACCTTGAGCAAAAACTAAAACTTTAACATCTTTACCTGTTCCATGAGGCAAAGTTACTGTACTTCTAACGTTTTGATCACTTTTTTTAGGATCTATTCCTAATTGAACATGTACTTCCACTGAAGCATTGAATTTAGCATATGAAACTTTTTTTGCAAGTTCAACTGCATCTTTTAAATCATATAATTTATCTGATTCAACTATTTTTTTAGCTTCTAAATATTTCTTTCCATGCTTTGCCATTATTTTACCCCCTCTCTTATCCTTCTACAACTTCTATACCCATATTTTTAGCTGTTCCCATGATAATATTCATGGCAGCTTCAATGGTTTTAGCATTTAGATCCTGCATCTTAGTTTCGGCAATTTCTTTTACCTGACTTCTCTTGATCTTTCCAGCTATTTCTTTACCAGGATTATGTGCTGCTGATTTTACACCTGCTGCCTTCTTTATCAAGAATGATGCTGGAGGGGTTTTTACTGCAAATGTAAATGATCTGTCTTCATAAACAGTTATTTCTACAGGCAATAACATACCAGCTTTATCTGCTGTTTCAGCATTAAATTTTTTACAAAACTCCATAAGATTTACACCATGTTGTCCAAGTGCTGGACCAACTGGAGGGGCTGGAGTTGCCTTAGCAGCTTGTAGCTGTAATTTTATTACTCTTGCTATTTTCTTAGCCATTTTTCCTACCTCCTTGTGGTATTTTCGGATTTCTCCTCCCACTAAATTCCAATTTATAATATAGAATTATTATGAAATAAATAATAAAATTTGGTAAAAAATAAAACATCTTTGGTAAACAAAACTTTAATCATTCAACTATTTTTTCTATTTCAGATAGACCCAACTCAACGTCAGTTTCTCTTCCGAACATAGAAACAGAAACATTAACTTCATGTTTATCTAAATCTATATTTTTAATTTTTCCAGTAAAAAATTCAAATGGTCCATTTATTATTTTAACATGCTCGCCAATTTCATAATCAATTCTTATTTCAGTTTTATCTTTTTTATCTTCATAATCTTCTTCACCAATAAGTCTTAATAAAGCTCTTATTTCATTTCTTTTAAGTCTTATAGGTTTACCACCAACATTCAAAAATGTTGAAACATAAGGTATTGATTTAACAAGATTTTCGGCTTCTTTAACATGCATCATTTCTATAAAAATATACCCTGGAAAAAGTTTTTTTCTTGAAGTTTTTATTATTCTAATTTCTTTTCTCATTGCAGTTTCTCTAACATCAACTCTACCAGATGATTTAGCTTTAAATTCTTTTCCTTCTGCTAATTTTTCACCTTTAGAAATTTCTGTTCCATTTCTAAAAACTTTAGAATCAAAATTAGAACGTGGAACTATATAGACATCCTTTTCTCCCGAGGAATTATCTATTATTACTTTTTTTACTTTTTCTATAGCACCTATTTCACCATCAACTTCACACTCAAAAGAAGCATCTTTTGTGAATGGCATGCCAGCTTTAACATCTTTACCCACTCTTAAACCAGCTAAAATTCCGGCATTTTCCGGAATTAAATAGGTAGTAGAATATTTTTTACCTTTTGTTTCTATTATAATTCTTCTAAAATTTTTTAAAGATGTAATAATTCCATTTTCTTTAGCAAAAAAATCAGCTTCTTTAGCTATAACATCACCTTTTTTTATATCTTTACCTTTTTTAGTAAAAACTTTAGAATCATTATTAACAAAAACTTTTTCTACTTTTTTATTTGAATAGTCAAGCTCTTCTATTTCTGGAACTATTATTTTTCCAAAAAAATGCGCAAAGCCTAACATTCTATACTTTTCTTCTAATAATTCTTTTACTTTATTTTCCATACCTGAGTACGCTTGTAAAACATACCATTCTTTACGCATATTCAATCACCCACTTTTATAATTTATGGATTGGGTGTCATATTTGTAGCCATTCCTCCAAGGAATATAGGGTATACCCATTTTGTGAATGCCGATAATAATCCCCAGTCAATTACCAACAAATAAACAGAAACAAAAAGAATTATAACTAAAACGACACCTGTCGATTTCATTAAATCTTTCTTTGATGGCCAGCTAACCTTTTTAGCTTCTTGCCACACAGAACTCAAAAAAACCCAGAATTTTGACATATTCTGTACCTCCTCAAACAATCCCATATTCTTATGAAATAAAGCCCCTTGACATTTGAAGGGGCTTTTTCAACTCTATATTTTTGATTCAGTATGTAATGTATGTTTTCTACACTTTGGACAAAACTTTTTCAATTCAATTTTTTCTTTAAAATTTCTATTCTTTTTCTTATAATAATTTCTTGTACCACATTCAGAACACTTTAAAGAAAAGTTCACTATTACGTTTTTTGAAGCCATAGCTTTCACCTCGCCCAGCTAAAAATTATGGTGGTTAGGGAAGGATTCGAACCTTCGAAGGCAATCTGCCAGCGGATTTACAGTCCGCCCCCTTTGGCCGCTCGGGCACCTAACCACAATTATTGTTTTTATGGAGCCGACGAAGGGACTTGAACCCCCAACCTGCTGATTACAAGTCAGCCGCTCTGCCAATTGAGCTACGTCGGCGTTATTTTGTTCGTTAGCCATCAAGTTGCGCTAACCGTGAATGATTATATCAGAGTTGAAGAATATTGTCAATTGCATTAAAGTAACAAAAATATTAAACAAATGTTTTTTTGTTTTTCGGACTTTTAATAAATATTATAGTCATTTATTTTATACACGAATTATGATTTATTTTATCTTATTTATTTTGTTGCCTATATATAGGATGTTTGTAATATAAAAATTTTGTAATTATAAATATTCGTGATAAAATATAAGTGCAATGAATACAGCAAATATGGTCGAATATGGAGGTGAAAAAGATGTTCGACAATTTTACTGAAAGAGCTGCCAAAGTGTTTATAAATGCGCAGAATGAAGCTAAAGACATGGGACACCCATATGTTGGAACAGAACATATATTACTTGGATTATTAAAAGTAGGTGGAAAATATCTTGATGTAGTATTCAAAGAGTTTGAAATAAATTATGAAAAATTAAAATCTGAAATAACAAATGTTGTAGGAACAAACTCTAGTCAAGGAATAATTGGAGCACCGCAACCAACTCCAAGAGCAAAAAGAATAATAGAATTGGCCTATGATGAATCTGAATTAATGGGTTCTTCAAGAATAGATGCCGAACATCTTTTGTTAGGTATTTGTCGTGAAGCTGAAGGTATTGCATCTCATATAATGAAAAGAATGGGAGTTAATCTTTCAAATATGAGAAAACAGCTTGCAGATTTAATGATGAAGGGCGAAATAAAGCCAAATGAGGAAACAATTGAATTTGAAGATAATGAAGACAAAAAAAGGCAAAAACAAAATGCTTTAAAACAATTAGAAGATTTTGGAACAGACCTAACAGAAAAAGCGAGAGAAGAAAAATTAGATCCTGTAATAGGTAGAGAAATCGAAATAAGAAGAGTTATGGAAATTCTTGCCAGAAGGAAAAAAAATAATCCTGTGTTAATAGGTGAAGCTGGCGTTGGAAAAAGTGCTATAGTTGAAGGTTTAGCTAAAAAAATTGCTGATGGTGATGTACCAGAAGTTTTAAAAAATAAAACAATATTTGCACTTGATATAACCTCTTTAGTAGCGGGAACAAAATATAGGGGTGAATTTGAAAAAAGAATGAAAAAACTCATGCAAGTTTTGGAAAAAACTGAAGATATAATTTTATTCTTAGATGAGCTTCATATGATAGTAGAAGCTGGAGCTGCTGAGGGTTCTTCTATGGATGCT
This sequence comes from Oceanotoga sp., assembly GCF_030445905.1. Classification (NCBI taxonomy): domain Bacteria; kingdom Thermotogati; phylum Thermotogota; class Thermotogae; order Petrotogales; family Petrotogaceae; genus Oceanotoga; species Oceanotoga sp. The sequence goes on from NZ_JASUSU010000007.1 coordinate 36,273, forward strand.
GCAAATGTTTTAAAGCCAGCACTTGCAAATGGAAGTATAACTCTCATAGGTTCTACAACATCTTCAGAATATAGAAAATTTATAGAAAAAGATCCTGCACTTGAAAGAAGATTTCAAAAAATATTTGTTGCGGAACCTTCCAATGAAGAAGCTATAGCAATATTAAAAGGAATAAAGATTAAATACGAAGAACATCATATGGTAAATTACACAGATTTTGCCATAGAAAATGCTGTAAATTTGTCAGTCAGATATATAACTGATAGATATTTACCAGATAAAGCTATTGATATAATAGATGAAGCTGGTGCAAAAGCGAGACTTGATACTTTGACATTACCAAAAAAATTAAAAAAAGAAGTAGAAAAAATTGAATCTCTTGAAGCTGAAAAAAATTTAAAAATTTCTGAAAACAAGATGGATGAAGTAGAAAAAATAAACTCAGAATTAGAAACTTTAAGAGATGCATACAAAGAAAATTATATGGAATGGAGAAAAAAAGCAGAGAATCAAGTAATTCCAATTAAAGAACAAGAAATAGCCGATGTTGTATCAAATTGGACAGGAATTCCATTAAAAAAACTTGAATCAAGTGAAATAGATAAATTATTAAACTTAGAAGCTGTTTTACATGAAAGAGTTATAGGTCAGCACGAATCAATAGTATCTGTTTCTAAAGCTATTAGAAGATCCAGAAGTGGTTTAAAAGATCCAAGACGCCCTAATGGAGTTTTCATGTTTTTAGGTCCTACAGGGGTAGGTAAAACAGAACTCGCTAAAACTATTTCCGAATATTTATTTGGTGATGAAAGTTCTCTTGTAAGGATTGATATGAGTGAATATATGGAAAAATTCAATGTTTCAAGGCTTGTTGGAGCTCCTCCAGGATATGTTGGTTTTGAAGATGGTGGTCAATTAACAGAAGTGGTAAGAAGAAGACCTTATTCAGTTATTCTTTTGGATGAAATTGAAAAAGCACATCCTGATGTATTCAACATATTACTTCAAATAATGGATGAAGGAAGACTTACAGACTCACAAGGTAGAACAGTTGATTTTAGAAACACTATAATAATAATGACTTCAAACTTGGGCTCTGAACATATAAATAAATCTAAAAGATCTCTTGGTTTTGTAGAAGAGATCTCTGAAAAATCCGAATACAAAGAAATAAAAAGCTCTGTAATGTCAGCAATAAAAAAAGCTTTCAAACCAGAATTTATAAATAGATTAGATGATGTAGTCGTATTCCATCCTTTAACTAAAGAAAATATAAAATCTATAATTGAAATTCAACTAAAAGATATCTCAACAAGACTTGAAGATAAAGATATAAAAATAAAGATAAGTAAAAATGCCATAGATTTCATTTTAGAAAAAGGATATGATCCAGTTTATGGTGCAAGACCTCTAAAAAGAACTATACAAAAATATATAGAAGATCCCCTTTCAGAAGAATTATTAAAAGGAAAATTTAAAGAAGGCGATCAAATATCTATTGGAAGTAAAAAAGATGGTCTTTCATTCAAAAAAATTGTCTCCAAAAAGAAAAAGGTGGTAAAAAACACTTGAAGACGAAAAAATATTTTGTATGCAATGAATGTGGATTTGAATCTGATAAATGGTTTGCTAAATGTCCATCATGTAATTCAATATCATCCGCGGTAGAATTTACCGCGGATATTGATTTTAAAAAAAATAAAAAAACATCAAAAACAACATCAGAAATAACTTATCTTGATGAAGAAGTTTCTATACCTGTAAGAATTAAAACTTCCATAAAAGAATTCAATGATTCCATAAATGGCGGCTTTGTAAAAGGTGGAATTTATTTAATAAGTGGTGAACCTGGCATAGGTAAAAGTACATTAATATCTCAAATTTCTAAAGATATTGATGGATTTGTACTTTATGCAACTGGTGAAGAATCAAAAACTCAAGTAATACAAAGATATAAAAGATTAAATATAGAAAATAAAAATATAGGTCTTATATTTGAAAATGATATAGATTCAATAATAAACACCATATCTAAATCAACAAAAAAACCCTCGGTTGTTTTTATCGATTCAATTCAAACCATGAAATCAGATGAATTTGATTCAATAGCAGGAAGCATATTACAAGTTAGAGAATGCTCTAAGAAAATAACTAATTTTGCAAAAAATAATGATATAACAATAGTCTTAATCGGACATGTAAACAAAGAAGGAGCCGTTGCAGGTCCAAAAATATTAGAACATATAGTAGATTGTGTTATACAATTTGATCTTGAAAAAACTTCTGGATTAAGAATGGTAAGAATAACCAAAAATCGATATGGACCTACCGATGAAATAATATTATTAGAAATGACTTCAAAAGGATTAATCCCAATAGAAAATATGAATGAATTTTTTTTAAATGATTATTCAAATGAATCAGGAAATACTTTAACAATAATAAAAGAAGGGAATAAACTAATTCCAATAGAAATTCAAGCTTTAGTGAGTAAACCAGTTTATGGAACTCCCAGAAGAATCACATCTGGTGTCCCTTTAGATCGAGTTTTAATGATAAGTGCTGTTTTATCAAAAAAACTAAAAATGCCTATAGAATCTAAAGATATATTTGTAAGTACTTCTGGTGGATTCAAAATAAATGATTCTGCAATAGATTTAGCGATAGCTAATTCTTTAGTTTCATCATTATTAGAAACACCTCCATTAGGTCCTACAATAGCTATAGGTGAAATAGGATTAGATGGAAAAATTCGTTCTGTGAGTTCAATAGAAAAAAGAATTGAAATTTCAAAAAGACTTGGTATGGAAAATATATTAATTCCAGAAAAAAATAGCAAAAAAGTTAAATCTTGTACTCCAATAAAAAATATAAATGAATTAGTTAAATTATTCAAGGGGGTTTAAATATGGATGAGGGCTTATTAAAAATACTTGATTTTTTAGCACCTGGAAAACAATTAAGAAAAGGAATCGATAGAATAATGGAAGCAAATTTAGGAGCTTTAATATTTTTAGCTTCAAGCCCTGAAAAGTATCTTGAAGAAGGTTTAATACAACTTGGCTTCGAATTAGATGCTTTATTCATACCAGAAAAAATATATGAACTTGCAAAAATGGATGGTGCTATAGTACTCGATAAAAATGCTGAAAAAATACTATTTGCAAATGCTCAATTAAATCCTGAAAAATCATTAAATTCAGATGAAACCGGTATGAGACATAGAACAGCTGAAAAAGTATCACTTCAAACTGGAGATATAACCATAGCTGTTTCAAAAAGACGTAATTCGGTATCTGTATTTTATAAAAACAAAAAACACGAACTTTTAACAGAAAATATACTCTTTGCAAGAGTAAACCAAGAAATAACAATTGCTCAAAGATATAAGCAAAGTTTTTTAGATTTAATAGATTATCTTAACATAGAAGAAGTGAGAAAAAATGTTAGTTTATATGATGTAGCTGAAATAATATCAAAAGGAATGTTAACCATAAAAATAACTCAAGCAACAGATAAATATTTGAGAGAACTTGGAGAAATAGCTGGTAGTTCTAAACTCGAATATGAAGAAATCTTAAGATCTGTTCCTAAACTTGTTGGAGCAATCATAATGGATTATAATGTAGATGATTTAAATTATCAAAAATCGGAAGATGCTATAGAAAATTTTAATAATGTAAAAACCGACGATTTAGTAAATTTATTCACAATAGCAAGAACTTTGGGATATGATGTATCCTCCGATGATGAACTTGAAGAAAAAATAATAATCCCAAGGGGTTATAGAATATTATACTCAACAAAATTACCTTCATCAGCAGTTAAAAATGTTGTAGATAATTTTGAAAGACTTCCTTCATTGATGGAAGCATCTTTTGAGGATTTAACCAATGTTGCTGGAATAGGTAAAAGAAGAGCCGAAATAATATTGGGAGCATTGCACAGAAAGAAAAAAGAAACAGAAGATATCAAAGAAAAAGATTTAGAGGTGGAATTTAAAAATGAAGATAATTACTAATAATAAAAAAGCTTATCATGATTATTTTATACTTGACAAATTTGAAGCTGGCATTTCATTAACTGGCTCAGAAGTTAAGTCAATAAAAAATGGTCATATAAATATAAAAGATTCATACTGTAAAGTTAAAAATCGTGAAGCATACTTAAATAATGCTAATATAACTCCTTATGGAAATTCATCAATTTTTAACCATGAACCATTAAGACAAAGAAAACTTCTTTTACACAAGGAAGAACTGAGAAAAATACAAGAAAAACTAAAAAAAGAAAAATTAACTATAATTCCTTTAAAAATTTATATCACTGAAAAAGGATTGATAAAATTAGAAATAGGTCTTGCAAAAGGGAAAAAACAATACGATAAAAGAGAAACTTTAGCAAAAAAAGATTTTGAAAGAAAAATGAAAAGAACTATAAAATACGATATTTAAAGGAGTAATAAGATGAATGCCATTGAAATAAACAATGTATCAAAAAATTTTGGAGACACCTTGGCTGTAAATGATGTATCTTTAAAAATACCTCAAGGAACTATATATGGTCTTTTAGGTCCAAATGGAGCTGGAAAGTCTACGATTATGAAAATGCTTTCAACGCTTATAACTCCTACATCAGGTGATATAAAAATTTTTAATCATGATATTAAAAAAAATAAAAAAGAAATAAAAAAAATGATAAGTTTAGTATCAGATTATACAGTCCTTGAAGAAGACTTAACTCCAGAAGAAAACTTAAAAATGTTTGCAATCATATCAGGTTTAAAAAAAGAAAAATATGAAAACAAAATAAAAAAATTAATAGAAGATTTTGGTTTAAATATATACAAGCAAAAACTAACAAAACATCTATCTTCTGGAAATAAACAAAAATTAAATATAGCAAGAGCTTTGGTAAAATCCCCTAAAATACTTCTATTAGATGAACCAACTAATGCAATAGATGTTGAAACTTCAAAATTTATAAGGGAATATATAATAAATGAAAATACATTATCAAATGTGACTGTATTAATTTCTTCTCATTATATTTGGGAAATAGAACAAATCTCTTCAAATATAGCTGTAATCTTAAATGGGAAAATTGCTATAAATGAAAAAACTGAAAAAATATATAAAGAATTTGATAAAATAATAAACATGTACGAATTTAAATCTGATGATGTACAAAAATTAAAAAATATAATAGATAAACTTAAAAATGATAAAAATATAATAAATATTAGAAATATCTCAAAAAATAAAATAATAATAGAATCTAAAGAAAAAATATTATTTGATAATGATAAAAAAGATATTTCAACAAAAAAAATAAATCCAAATCTTGAAGATATATATTCTTACATAGTTAAGAACTCATAAAGCTTAAAATACTTTATGAGTTCTTTATAATAAAGGTGGTAAAAATGAGACTTGATAAATATCTTAGTAATTCAAAAATTGGTTCACGTTCTGAGGTAAAAATATTAATAAAAAAAGGAAAAATTAAAATAAATGATTCTATTATAAAAAGTCCTTCATACAAAGTAAATAAAAATGATATAGTAAAATATGAAAACGAAAAAATAATGGCTTATGATAACATTTATATAATGTTAAATAAACCAAAAGGATATTTATCTGCAAATAAAGATTCAAATATACCAGTAGTCTTAGATCTCATTGATCATCCATTCAAAGATGATTTGTCAATAGCAGGAAGACTGGATGTCGATGTTAACGGTCTTTTAATCCTATCAAATGATGGAAATTATATTCATAAAATAATATCTCCCAAGAAAGAAGTTTATAAAACATATATAATTAAAACAAAAGAAGAAATAGAAGATGAAAAATTAAAAATGCTCATGGAACCTATGGATCTTGGAGATTTTATAACAAAAAAATCAATTGCTAAAAAATTAGATTCTAACACAATAGAACTAAAAATAACAGAAGGTAAATATCATCAAGTTAAAAGGATGATTAAAAAAATAGATCTCACATTAACAGATCTTAAGAGAACACAAATAGGATCTTTGAAATTAACTATAGAAGAAGGTGCTTATAAAGAAATGAGCAAAGAAGAAGCTTTGCTTGCAATAAGAGGTGAATAATGCTTATAAAATTAGAAAATATTTCTCATAATTTTGGTGAACAAGATCTATTTTTTGATGTAAACTTGACCGTATATGATGAAGATAGAATAGCTTTAATAGGACAAAATGGATCCGGTAAAACAACATTATTAAATATACTAACTGAAATTATAGAACCTTTAGAAGGTTCTGTTATAAAAAGTAATAAAACTCAAATTGAATTCTTAAAACAATTTAGAATGGAAAATCCAGATGAAAACTTAATTTCCTTTGTAAAAAGAGGAATAAATAATGTAGATGATATAATGATGGATAAATCTATAAAGGGTGTATTAATAGGCTTGGGATTTCCAGAGGAAACTTGGGAAAGAAAAGTAAAATCTTTAAGTGGTGGAGAATTAACAAGACTGTCTTTGGGAAAAACATTGGCTGGAAATCATAACTTACTTCTTTTAGATGAACCTACAAACCATTTAGATTTATATTCAATAAAATGGTTAACAAGTTATCTAAAGAAATATAAGGGAGCTATTATAACGGTATCTCATGACAGAAATTTTTTAAATAATCTCTGTAATAAATATTGGGAAATAAACAATTATCAAGTATGGGAATTCAAAGGACCTTTTGATAATTATATGAAACAAAGAGAAAATTTGATTTATTCAGTTGCTTCAAGAAAATCTAATCTTGAAAAAGAAATGGATAGACTTGAAAAAATGATAAAAAGGTATAGAAAATGGGCTACTGAAAAAATGGTTCGTCAAGCTATAATAAGAGAAAGATCCTTAGAAAAGATAAAAAAAGAGTATGAACAAATTGATACCATTGAAGAAGAAAGAGCTATAAAAATAAAAATACCAGAACCGCAAAAAACTGGTTATAAAGTTCTTGAAGTCACAAACTTAAAATTCGAATTCAACAATAATTCACCTTTACTAAAAGACATAAACTTTGAAGTAAATGAAGGTGAAAAAGTTTCGATAATAGGAAATAATGGTTGTGGAAAATCAACTTTATTAAAAATAATAAATAATAAATTAATTCAAAATTCTGGGAATTATAAATGGGGACACAATATAAAAATAGGATACCTCGATCAGGTAATTTCATCATTTAATAGGTTAAATGATATAATGACAGAAACTTGGAAACTTATGCCAGAATGGCCAGATTATGAAGTAAGAAAATATCTTGGAAGATTTGGTTTTGTTGGAGAAAATGTATTTAAAACTATAAATACTTTATCTGGTGGAGAATTAACAAGATTGGCATTGGCAAAAGAAATATTAAATAAACCAAATGTGTTAATCCTCGATGAGCCAACAAACCATTTAGATATATTAACAGTTCAAACATTAGAAGAAACCTTAAAAGAATTTAAAGGCGCAATAATATTAGTATCCCATGATGAGAAATTATTAAAAAATATATCAGATAAATTTATTTTCATAAAAAATGGAAAATCGCATATTTCTACAGAATTAGATGATTTTTTAGAAGAAATACAAGAAGATTCTTTTAAATTAAATAAAAAAAAGAAAGATAAAGACATACTTTTACAAATGAAAAAGATAAAAAATAGAATAAAAGCTTTAGAAAGAAGGAAAGAAGAAATAATAATAATTGCTGATGATTTATTCAAAAAAATAGACCTAACTGAAAAAGAATTAATAATAAATGGAAACAATTATTCAAAAGTTATCAAATTGATGGAGAAAAAAGAAAAATATGAAAAAAACCTTGAAAAAATAACTATAGAAGAAGATCAAATAAATCAAGAATTAGAAGAACTTTATGAATCATCTCAAAAATAATTGGTATATAATGAGAATTTATGTTATAATTATATTAAAAAGCTATGAAAAATTAACAGACTCTAATTAGGGGGTATAAATATGAAAAAAGAAATAACTGGAAATATCGGAAAAATAAAATTAGAAGGTAGAATTGATATATCAAACTCGGGAAAATTAAAAGAAATGTTATATGACTTAAAAGATAAGGGAATGAAAAAAATCATAATAGACATGGATGGACTTGAATATATAGACAGCTCTGGACTTGGAAGAATATTTTATTTTTTTGCGGATTATAAAAAAGAAAATGGTATAATGGAAATACATAATGTTTCAAATTCAAATGTCAAAAAAGTTATAGAAATAGTAAAACTCGATAAAATAATTACAATAAAATAATTATAATAAACTCCAAAGTAGTTTAATTCTACTTTGGAGTTTTAATTACAATAAAAAATTATTTGCATTAAAGATCAAAACTTCTCCAAGCTTCTCTAAATCAAGATTTTCATTTATATCATACCAAATAATACCTTCTGAAGAAAGAGATATATACACTTTATTTTCGAAATAATCTATATCTACTATTGGCAATTCCATTTCTTTTATCTTATACCTATCAGTATTAAAGATATCTACAACAAAAAATCTGCTTTGAATTGTAAAAAAAACTTTATTCTCAGAAACTATAAAATTATCTGGTTTTATATCATATTGAAAACTATCTATAACATCAAAATCATTATTTAAAATATAAAAACTATAATTTGTATAAAAAATAATTCCATTTTCAAATGTAAAAACCCCTTGAATTTTATTAGTATGAAAAAATTTTTTTGTCACTTCATCATTTTCATAATCATAAAAATATATATTATTATCATCATTAAATAAAAATCCATTACTCCATTCACACAAATCATTAACTTTTCCAGCATATAAATTATCAAAATTTTCAAATCTGAAAATTCCATCTTCATTTATAATAAAATCACCTATATTTATACTTTTAAAATTATTTACATTAATAGTCGAATCATAAGTAACTTTCTTTTTATTGTCAACAATAGAAAAAAATGTATCCCCACTTACTAAAAAACCTTTCGAATATTTCAAAACTTCTCCATTCAAATTAATATCCCATATTTTTTTCATTTCATTATCCATAAACATTATATTAGAAGAATCTTCTATTAAAATACCATTTTCAAATACTTTAAAATTATTTATATAATTTAATATATTATACTTATATACATATTCTTTTTTTAAAATATCATATACTTTAAAACCTTTTTCTCTTTGAGAAATATATATAAGATTATCATTAACTTTTATTTTAGTTCTATCAAAATTCTCTCTTATTATTTCATCACCTGCTAAATCAAAAATACCTTTTGAATTTGCATAAAAAATACCATCTTTGTTGACATAAAAAGAAGATGTCATCTCAAGAGGATAAATTTTAACAGGTTGAGTATTAGCCTCATTAATAATATCTTTTATATCAAACATATAAAGACCTTTATATTCATCTAATAAATAAATATTATCCTCAAAAATTTGCATAGAAGTAGGATTAATAAAATCATTATAATGACTATATTCAAAGATCTTTCCATCTTTTATTTCAAAAGTTAAAAGTCCTAATTTTGGCCCCATAGCAAATATAAAATCATCATAATGAAGTATAGATAAAACTATCCCATTTAATTTGACATGTTGTTCTATCAATATATTAAAATCTTCTTCTATTTTAAAAGAAACTATTCCATTTTTGCCATCGGCAAGGTATACAAAATCTTCAACTTTATCAAAAGCCAATGATTCTCCATAAGTATTAAAAGAATTAATTAATTTAGGTTCTTTTATATTAGAAAAATCATATATCTTTAAACCTTCTCTATCTGTCAAATAAAGAATATTTTTTTCTTTTATAACTTCACTTATATACTTACCAGTTCTCAAATTTTCTATTATAGAATTTGTTTTAAAATCAAAAACATAAATACCATCAAAGCCTCCAAGAATTATTCCATATTCTTTTTCAAATTCAAAAGGTTTATAATCCAATTTTTTATCGTTTTTTATATCTACAATGTCTATGGTGCCAGTATTAACAGAAACATTTTCCTTTCCATCTACATTTGAATAAGCCCAAAAAATGATAAAATAAACAATTATAACGATCAACAAATATATAATAGTTCTAAAGTTTTTAAATCTATTATTAAAAGGCATTTATAATAAGTTATATAAAACTTATAAAACTTTTATTATATAATATTCAAGACCAATTTCATCATAAATTATTTTAAAAGTTTTATAATATTACACGTTTTACTATAACCTCTACCCTCCTTTATTTCATATTCTATATACGCTGTAATATACGTATTTTTTAACACAATAATATATTAATAAAAAAACTTTAAAAAAAACTTCGATTTGTAACGTTTTTAATAAATTTATTTTAAATTAAACTAGAAATATAAACTACATTTAATATTATTATAACAAAAAACAAAAGAGAGCCCAAAGGCCCCCTCTAATGATTTAAAAATTAAGTTTCTATATCAAATTTAGATCTCTTAATATCATTATTCATTTCTTTAACTGTCTGAGGAGCATTTTTCATAGCTTCTCTCCAAGTTTCAAGTAATTCAACTAAAAATCCATCAACTTCTAAAATAATTTCTTTATCCTTTTTCATATTTGCTTCAAGCAATCTTCTATTTAAATAAGAATATAAAGATCTCAATCCTACAGATATATCTCCGCCAACTTCCATATTCAAAGATACATTTAACTCATTTATTATATCCTGAACCCTTTTCAATTCAAAATTTACTTCTGCTATACTTTTATCATCTATTAATTTTAAAGAACGTTGAAGCCTTTCATGTGCATTTTTATAAAGCATTTCAACTAATTTAGCTGGACTTGCAGTATTAACCGAATTTTCTAAATAAGTATTGGAATTGGGATTTTGATACATATGATCCCTCCTAATTTACTTTATGATTTAAAATTCTTTTTGATTCTTTCAAAACATCATCAAATATATTTATAATTTCTGGAAGATCGAAATCTACATTATCTGATAATTCTATATAATTTTTTGAAGCTTGAGCTTGTACTATTGTAGATAATATGCTCTTAATTTTTTCTATTTGTTGTTCATTATACGTAACTTCCCCTATATATTCATTAGTCTGATTAATTATAGTCAGTAAAGCTTCAAACCCCTCACTAAGAGATCCTAACATTTTATGTCCCTCTTGACTATTCATCAAAACTTCTTTAGAAAGATTATCAAGATTTTCTCTAACCTTATTTATATATTCAAATCCTTCCTCTATAAGAGAATTTAAGACTGATTTTTTAGTTTCAAACATAAGTTCTATAGATTCTCCGCCTTCAAAAAAAGCATTTTTAACCTCATCGAAATAATTTAAAGGTATTTCTTGATCATTAATTTTGATATAAGTTAAAATTCCTTTTGTATCCTCACCATAAAAATCAACTAATTTTTCAAAAGTTTCAAATTCATTTTTTTCAATTTCAAAATTTTCATTTTTTATACCACTTAAACTCAGTAAAACTTTATCGCTCATAAAAAAGCCTCCTAAAAAAGTTTATCATTATATAATCGTCTAAAAACAAAAAGGCTTTACTTACCATTTTTAATGGCATTAAATATAGATATTCCTTTACTACTGAAAATATTTTTATACCATTTCTTATAATCATTTATAATCTTATCTTCAGAAATTGCATAAACACTATCTATTTCCATTTCTATGCTAATATCTTCGAAAACTTCCTGAAGTAAATCAGTTATATTCAAAACTTTTTTAACTCCATAAGCATTTATTATATCCAACAGAAGTTTTCTTTGAAAATCTGCTTTAGTATAAATATTATTTGAAAATAAAAAATTTACATTTTTTATGAGAGTTTTAAGTTCATCAATTATATAATCTTCATCATAATCATCTTCAAAAATAATCCCATCAAGAATTTCCATCATTTCTTCTTCTATTTCATTAAATAACTCTTCATTTTCACTGTTTTGCACATCATTCCCAGAAATATTAACACTATAAACTCCATCTTCTTCAGAAAAATCTTCATTTTCAAGTATATTTTTAATCTGTTCTTCAAGATTTTCCATGTCTTCTATCATAAAATCTATTTCAACTTCATTTTCATCTTTATTATTATTGTTTTCTTTATACAAAAAATTTAGATAATTAATATAATCTTCAAAATCTGTAGAAGAATCTATGGGATCTATTATTTTCATGATATCTATATCATAAATGGAAAATATCTTATCTTCAATATCTTTTATATTATCATAATTCAAAACATCTATACCTTTTATAACTTCATCATAAACATTTGACATACTTTGAATAACTACAGGCAAAGTTTCTAATCTATACTTATTAAATTCATTCAATAAATTTGAATAAAAATTCAAAAGTATATCGGGTTTGACATTAATTTTTATGTCAAAATAATTATTATAATCCATACTACTAAATATAAGATGATGCTCAATAGTAGTTTTTTTCTTTTTCAAATAAACAAAAACTATATTAGAACTCTCTTCATTTGCAAAAAGTAAACTTTCTTTAGTAATTATTTCATTTGTCATATTATCCAAATCAGATGATAAAACTGAAGCCATATTTTTATAATTAGAATTCAAAAATTTATTTATTCTGAACAAAGTCAAAACAAGTGGAATATACTCTATATCCACTTTCAAATTTTCAAAATCATCCATTTTTTCATGACTAAATTCATTAAACATCCATTTAAAGCTTCCTGTTTTAGCTTCTACTTCAAATGTATATTTTTCAAAAATATCAAAATCATCTAATTCAGAATTATCATTAAAAAATATTTTTTTAACAGCCCAAGGCTTAACGACTAAATAATTTCTACGGCTATCTTTCAAAATTGCCAATAAAAATGCACCTCTTTTCAATCATACTTATATAATCTAAAATAAACCCCGGTAAATAAAAACAAAACAAATGCAATACCTATCCCAAGATAAGGTTTAAACCATGAAAACCATGAAATTAAACCAAAAGAAAAAACTATAATATAATTAATCAAAACCGTTGTTGAAATCTTAGTATTAAATCTACTTCTAATTTTATCATAAATATGCTCTTTATCACCATAAAAAGGTGATTTATCATTCATAATTCTCCTCAAAATAGAAAAAAACAAATCTGTAAAAAAATAAGCTGTTATGATTAAACCTATAAAATATCCACCAAAACCCGATTTAGACGTAAGATAATTAAAATTATAAAATAAAGTAAACCCTATTAAATATGATCCAGCATCTCCTAAAAAAATTTTTGCAGGATAAAAATTGAATACTAAAAATCCTAATAAAGCAAAAACAAAATATAATATATCAAAGTTTTTACTTATTATAGCAAAAAATAAAAGTGATATTAAAGCTGTTCCAGAACAAAGTCCATCCATACCATCTATCATATTAACAGCATTTATTAAAGCAACTCCCGTTATTATAAAAAGTATATTTATAATAATACTAAATCCCATATGAAAATTAACAACAGTAAAAGTAATAACAGCAAATTCAACAAATAATCTAAAAAAAGGATTAATATTTTTAATATCATCAAAAAGTCCTATAATCATTATTATAAAAGCTGGAATTATATAATATAAATCATCAAAATAAAAAGGTAAAATACTCAAAAATAAAGACAATCCACCAAGATAAGGTGTTATTTTTTTATGATTTTTAAGATTATTATCTGGTTTATCTACAATAGAAAACTTTAAAGCAAATTTAATAATAAAAGGAGTTATTAAAATATTCAAAAAAAAAGGAACAAAAATCATACTTTTCCCCCTTTTATTATAGACATAAAAGTTCCAAGTCCATAACTAATATGAAGCATTGGATAAAATATAAAATTAAACAAAAAAGATATAAAATTTTTTTCAAAAGAAAAAAACAAATCTATAATAATATATATAAATAATATAAAGATTAGAATAACTTTAAATAAATAAATATTAAGAATGGTAAATAAAATTAACATAAAAATATATATTAAAAAAAACAAAGGTATAAAATGCCTTAATCCAATTCCATTTTTATTTATTTTCAATGTTATATAATTCCAAAAACCATTGTCAAAATTCTTTTTTAAAAAACATTTTAAGTTTTTTGGAACTATATAAAAATTTTCAATCGGTAATAAATAAATATCAACATTATTTTCTCTAAATCTATAATTGAGTTCTATATCTTGATTTCTAATAAGTCTTTCATCAAAAAAACCATATTTATCAAAAAGTTCTCTCTTATAAACCCCATAAGCTACAGTATCAACTTTTTGAAGTTTATTTGAATACCTATGTTTAGAACCTCCAACACCAAAAATACTCGAATAAACTTTAGCAAAAGATTTAGATAAAATTCCTTCAGAAGCATAAGCTTTAGCTATGCCTCCACAGATTTCTGCTTTTTCATTATTTTCCAGAAAATTCATACAAACCTCTATATAATTCTCATCAAAAATAGTATGTGCTCCTGCAATCATAACAAAATCACTTTTAGAATTCTTTATCCCTATATTAAGACCAAAAGGCGTATAAATTTTTTCATTTTGAAATATTTTTATATTTTTATGTTTATCTTTAAAATCGACAATTTTTTCATAAGTTCCATCATCAGACATACCATCAACAACTATTATTTCATCGGGAACTCTTTTTTGATTAAAAAAAGAATTTATAGAATTTTCAATATTATCAATCTCATTTCTACATACAATTACAACTGAAATAGAAAATTTATCTTGAAATTTCATTATCAACCCTCGCTTTAGAATCAGGAACATATTTTCCAATAATCGCATTTATAAGATCAAAATTATTTGATTCAATTGCCATATTCAAAAATTCAACAAAATTATTTATTTTATCATAATCTATCATATTGTTAGCTTTAAGTTTAAATATTCTACTATTATTTGTTTTCAAAAATTCTTCTGTTTCTAAAAACAATTCTTCATATAATTTTTCACCTGGTCTTATACCTGTATAAACTACTTTTATATCTTGATCTGGAACATAACCAGATAATCTAATCAATTCCCTTGCAAGAGAATCTATTAAAACAGGTTCTCCCATATTCAAAATAAAAACCTCTCCATCTTCAGCATATTTTCCACTTTGTAAAACTAAAGCTACTGCTTCAGGAATAGTCATGAAATATCTTTTCATATCTTTATGAGTTACAGTAACTGGGCCACCATTTTTTATCTGTTCTTTAAATATTGGCACTACACTTCCTCTACTACCCAAAACATTTCCAAACCTAACAATACCAAATTTAGTATTAAAATCTTTAGATATAGATCTAATAAGCATTTCACCAAGCCTTTTAGATGTTCCCATTATAGAAGTTGGATTTATAGCTTTATCAGTAGATATAAATATAAATCTTTCTATATTAAACTCTCCAGAAAATCTGGCAATATTATAAGTACCTAAAGTATTAACCATAAATGCCTCAGATGGATTTTTCTCCATCAAAGGAACATGTTTATGTGCCGCAGCATGAAATACTATATCAAATTTATACTTTTTAAAAATATTATAAAGTCTTTTTTCATTAGTAACATCACATATAATCTCTTCAATCATTAAATCTGGAAATTTATTTTTTAACTCTTTATTTATCTTAAAAATACTATTTTCACCTCTACCTAAAACATACAATATTTTAGGTTTCAAAGCTGAAACTTGTCTACATATTTCACTTCCTATACTACCACCCGCACCGGTAATCAAAACATTTTTTCCTTTTATATAACTTTCTATTTCATTTAAATTAACTTCTATTTCCTTTCTCCCCAATAAATCAGAAATTTCAACATCTCTAAGAAAACCAAGAGATACTTTATTATTAAGAATTTCAAAAATTCCGGGGAGAGTCTTAACTCTTACTTTTGACTTATCTATAAAATCAAGAATATTTTTAACTTCATCTGAATTGGCTGAAGGAATAGCTATTATGACCTCATTAATTTCCATATTCTCTACATATTTCATAATATTTTCTGGTTTATCGAGCACTTCATAATTTCTTATTTTTCTACCTATTTTAGAATCATCATCATCCAAAAAACCTAAAACTATTCCCGCTTCAGGATGTCTCTCAAATTCAGATAGTAATTCAACACCAGCATCTCCAGCACCAATTATCAAAATTTTTTTGCTTAAATTAACAGCTTTTTTATCTTTCTTGCTATATGAAAACCAAAAAATTCTACTCCATGAAACAAGCAAAACTCCCAATAAACTTGCAAAAGATACAACCGAAAAAGGTAATATAAAAAAATCAGTAACATATCTACTAAAGAGTTCAAAGATAAAAAAGTTTATTAAAAATCCAAAAAATCCACTATAAAAAATAGGTAAAAGTTCTTTAAGAGTTGCAAATCTCCAAATAGATTTATAAACTCCGGTTATTTTAAAAATTACAATCATTATAAATGGATATAAAATTATAGGAGAAATATATTTAGAAAATTCATCAAAATCAAATTGAAACCTCATGAACATTGCTATTAAATAAGAGATAAAAAATAAAATATAATCTATAAAAACTATTTTATATTTTCTTTTTAAGACAAAATTCATACTTCCATCTCTCCCAAGACTTCTTTAATAGACTCAAAAACATAAACTTGTTCTTCAAAAGTTAAATTAGTAAAAAAAGGTATAGCTATTGTTAAAGATGAAATAAGTTCAGTAATTGGAAAGTCTCCATATTCAAAACCAAACTTTTCTCTATAAAATTTTTGTGTATGAACGGGTTTAAAATAATTCTTACATTGTACACCCTTTAAAGTCAATTTATTTATAAAATCATTCAAAAAATTTTGAACTTTAAAGATATTTTTACTCCACATATCTCTTTTATCAGATTCTATTCTTTCAGAAAAATCAAAATTTATAATCCACTCTGGCAAATCTAAAAAATTCGATACCCAATTTAAATCAAGCCTAATAACAAATACAAACCAACTTGGAATATTAAAATTATTTATTTTAGGCAAAACAATTCTTTTTTCTTCTGAAAAAAGATCATAATAATTTTCAGCTATTAAAGATCTCTTCTTTAAAATTTCATCCAGTCTAATCATTTGACCATATCCTAAAGCTGCTGACATTTCATCCATTCTATAATTAAATCCAATTCTTACATGTTCAAGCCATTGCATATCATCGCCTCTACCCTGATTAGACATAGATTTACATTTTTTATAAATATCTTCACAATCAGTTATTACAATTCCACCTTCACCTGTAGTAATCTGTTTATTAGGATAAAATGCAAATGTGCCAGCCTTACCAAAAGTACCAACTTTTTTCCCCTTATATTCAGCACCAATAGCCTCACAAGAATCTTCTATAATAAATATTTTATTTTTATCATAATCGATACTATCCCAGTCAAGTGATTGACCAAATATATCTACTCCCATAAAAAAAGCTCGATCTAAATCCTTTAATTTTTTATTCAACAAAGGTATAGATATATTATAATCATCCTTATCTATATCAACAAACTCAACAATCCCATTTTCATATAAAGCAACATTAGAACTCGATATAAAAGTAAAAGGAGTAGTTATCAATTTATCTCCTCTTTTAAATTCCATAGCTTTAAGAATCAAATGTAATGCAGAAGTTCCAGAATTGACAGCAATGGCATATTTAACCCCAAAATATTTTTTTATTTTTTCTTCGAACATATTGAGATATGGGCCTAATGCCAATTGATTTGATTTTAAAACATCATTAACAAAATTAATTTCAAAATCCGTAATATCTGGTGATGATAATGGAACTTTCAAAAAAATTCCCCCTTATATATAAATTGAGGGGTTTAACCCCCTCAATTAAATAAAATTATTTATTTTATCATACTCTTCTTTAGAAATCCAATTATCTTTAAAAAGCAAATATAAAAGTTCTTTGGCTTTTTCATTCGAAAGAGAGGTTACTTCATAAAATATTTTAGAATATTTTTCATTATCATTTAAAAAAGAAATATCTTTTTTTATTCTTTCATATATATTTTCAACACTATTTTCTTGAATATCAGTTTCATGAGATTCTTTTTTAGCTACATCTTTAATTTTTATTTTATCAGAAATTAGATTTTCATAATTGCCTGTTGCAGTTCCATCTTCAAAATAATGCAGAGCTGTTTCTCTAAGTAAAGAAAATAAAACAAACCATTCATAAAAATTTAGAGTTAAAACTCTAAAAAGCATTACGATACTGCCTTCTCTTAAAATTATAATTCTATTATTAACAATATTATGATTTAATTCAGATTCTTGAAGTTTCCATTGATCCTTAATGATTCTATTTATCATAAAAGTATAAGAGACCCACATTGTAAAAAATGAAAAAATGATCAAAAAAGACTTCCATTTTTCAATATTATAAAGAGAAAGTTCTTCTAAACTCAAAGCCATAACTTCATTGGTAACTTCAGTGCTAAAATAAAACAACACAATCAAAGATCCTATATAAACGAAAAGCCATAAAAAAGGGTTACCTTCTTTTTCCAAAGGAAAATTCCAATTATTGACTTTATAAACTTCTTTCATCTTTTTTATATGTTCATTACGATTTTTTATTAAAACATGATAAATAAAAAACAATAAAGCTATTCCAATAAATTGTAAAGGAGGAATATAAAAAAGAATCATTGCAATAAACACCATAAAAGGCCTCAATAATAACATAAAAACCACTCCACTATTTATTTGCAAGTTTCTCAAGTATCAAATTGACAAACCAACCTCTTTCAACTTGAATTTGTTCTCCACTTTCCATATCTTTAAAAGTAACTATATTTTTATCTATTTCATCTTCACCTATAATAACGGCAAAACTTGCATTAAGTTTATTTGCATGTTTCATTTGTGAAGAAAAACCTCTTTTTGAAATATTCATAAAAGTTTTAATACCTTTATCTCTAAGTTCTCTAGCTATTCTAACAGCCTCAAATTCGGCACTTTCACCAGAATTAACTATGTATACATCAATATCTTCACAATCATCAATAATAATATTTTCAGATTTAAGAGCCATAACAAGCCTTTCAATACCCATAGCAAAACCTATAGCTGGAGTACTATTACCACCTATTTCAGAAACCAAATTATCATATCTTCCACCAGCAGCTAAAGTTGATTGTGCACCTAAACCTTCATGTATAAATTCAAAAACAGTCTGAGTATAATAATCCAAACCTCTAACAATCTTATCATCAACTATAAAAGGAACATCCATAGTTTCTAAATGTTTTTTTACACTATCAAAATGCATTTTATCTTCATGATTTAAACTCTCAAGTATAGATGGTGCATTTTTGGCATAATTTGTATCTATTTTGCAGTCAAGTAATCTTAAAATATTATTTTCATACCTTATTTTACAATCTTCACACAAATCATCGAATTTATCAGAATAATAATTTTTTAAAATATTTTTATACTCTTCACGACTTTCTTTTTTGCCTATAGAATTAAGTCTAATAGTATAATTATTTAATCCCAATTCTTTAAATGCATCATTTATCATACAAATAACTTCAGCATCAGAAAGAGGATATTCAGTACCAAAAACTTCTGCACCTATCTGATAAAATTGTCTTAATCTACCAGCTTGGGGTTTTTCATATCTAAACATAGGACCATTATAAAATAATTTCATTGGTGAACCAAAATTAATCATAGAATTTTCAATATATGCTCTGACAACTGAAGCCGTACCTTCTGGTCTTAAAGTTATAGATCTACCGCCTTTATCTTCAAAAGTATACATCTCTTTTTGAACAATATCTGTTCCCTCACCAACACCTCTATTAAAAAGATCTGTACTCTCAAAAATTGGTGTTCTTATTTCTTTAAACCCATATTTCAAAAAAACTTTTTTCATAGTTTTTTCTATAAAGTCCCAATATTTTATATCTTCACCATAAATATCCTGAGTTCCTTTAATTCTTTTAAACTTACTCAAGTCTTGTCCTCCTCACACCCAATTATCTAATATATATATTTTATCACAAAACTATTTAAATAAACTTAAAGGGAGCTATAAGCTCCCTATAAATTTATTATTATCTTCTTCTAGACTTTCTTTTTTTATCTAAATGTTTTCTGTATTCAGAAATTTTTCTATCAGAATCTTTTAAAAAGCGTGTTAATTTCTTTTCAAAATTTTCTGAATTAGCTGCCCCTTCATCACTTGTAGATTTAGAGTCGCCTTCCCTTAATGATAACTCATATTTACCATCTTTAGTTTTACCGATAACTTTACCTGTAATCTCTTGTCCTACTTTTAAAAAGTCAGTCACGTCTTTAACATATTTCTTAGAAACCTTAGAAATATGAATAAATCCCTCTTCACCTGATTCAATCTCTACAAAAGCACCAAATTTTTTGATATCAACAACTTTGGCGTTAACAAAAGAACCTTGGGCAATACTTTCGCTCACTTAAATACCCCTGCCCTTCTAATGATTTTTCACGAGAACCTTGCAAAGTCGTGATTTCGCAATTTCGCGGCCCGGGCCCAGGCTATGGTGTTCACCTCCGAAAAGTCCAATTATTTTGACGATTGGATATTCAAGCTTTTTCTTGAAATGCAAGGCCCAATCGCCTGGATACTTTTATCTATAATAATTAAAAATTTAAAACAAAACAAAGGGAGATAATATCTCCCCTATTTTTTTACTTCTTGAGGAAGTTTTTATATCTGTTATTGAATTTCTGAATTCTTCCTTCAGTATCAAGTAGTCCAGCACCTTCACCTTTATAGAAAGGGTGACATTCTGAGCAAACATCCAATCTGAATGAATCAACTGTAGAATAAATCTTGTGTTCAGCACCACAAGCACATTTAACAGTTATGAGTTTCATTTCAGGATGTATTCCATTTTTCATAACTAATCCACCTCTTATTTATATTATTTCCGGTATATTATAGCATAATAAAATTAATAGTGTCAAGAAACATAGATAACTTAATAATAAATTAACTAATTAGACAATTATTATTCGCCACCAGAATTGTACTTATAATCAGAACTATTAACTAAATAAGTATCTTGCATATTCTTTTTTAACACTTTTAAAGGATCTATAGTAGAATTATTAGAATATCTAACTTCAAAATGGACATGAGGTCCTGTTGAAAGCCCTGTTGAGCCAACAAGACCCAAAGTTTCACCTTTATTCAAATAATATCCTTCAGGAACTAAAATTTTGCTCATATGTCCATACATATAAAATCTATTATTATAAGAAACTTTAACATATCTTCCATATCCATCTTTATCATAGCCAACCTCTACAACCTTACCTTCAGTAGAAGCCATAACTGGTATACCTTCAGGAGCAGCTATATCAAGGCCACTATGAAACTTTCTCGTCTTATATATTGGATGTATTCTATAACCATATAAAGAAGAAATAACACCTATAACAGGCCATCCAATTTCCTGATTTCTATTATAAGAAAGACCTATTGATTCTGCAGGGATTTCAATAATTTCACCAACATATAAAAACTTTTTACTATTATCCCATTTAATATTAGCCGTATCTGTAAAATAATATTTAGACAAAATATTCAAAGTATCTTTACTTCTAACTTTATAATAAAACACATTTTTTTCTGGAATAAAAAGTTTTTGATCTTTATACAAATATTTACTATAAACAATATCTTCATTTCTATCTACCAAAACTTGAACAGAAATTCCAGTTTTATTAGAAATTTTTAAAATAGAATCATTTGATTGCACAGAATAAAAATACCCTTTTTCATAAATATCCAGACCAGAAACTTTTCTCATAATATAGCTCTTACTTTCTTTTGGTTCAACATAATTATAATCTTTAAAATTAAAATAATAATTATTAGATTTAAAAGTTTTTTCTATACCAAAAAGTTCTTTTAAAAGTTTTTCACTTATAAAAAAATCTTGATTTTTCTCAATTAAATCTGATTCAGAAAAATAATATGTTTTATTAGAATTCTTAACAACTATCTTATTATCCGGAAAAATAAAGTATTTATCAATATCATTTTGTAATACTATCAAAAAATCATTTTTGACAACATTATCAAAGTCCGTATATTGAGATACTTTATCTATAGACAATAAAATATTTTCCCCATCAAAAAAATACTCTTTTTCTCCAATTACATTGGAAAAAAAGTATACATTAGAAAAAACAATTGATGGAATTATCAAAAAGAAAAGACAAACAAAAAAATTATTATATTTCATTTAAAATAACCTCACTATAATATTCTCTATTCAATTATATACAAAAAATTAAAAAAATGCATCAAGTTTCTAAAAATTTTACATAAAATAAAATAAAAATAAAAATAGACAAAATAATTAATTATGGTAAAATTCAAATAAATATACAAAAACTATTGCAAATAAGAATATAAATATTAATTATAAAAATCACTTATAATCTGTTAATATATATATAGTAATAATTAATTTGGAGGAGCCTTATGAATACAATAAGAAAAATAACAGATATTGAAAGAATCGAGGAAAAATTGAATAGTTATTTAAAAAAACCTTTAAAAAATACTAAAGATTATTACTTAACTCTTGCACAAAAATTTTTAATGGAAAATAAACCTGAATTAGC
The DNA here is from genome assembly GCF_030445905.1 of Oceanotoga sp. Taxonomy (NCBI): domain Bacteria; kingdom Thermotogati; phylum Thermotogota; class Thermotogae; order Petrotogales; family Petrotogaceae; genus Oceanotoga; species Oceanotoga sp. The sequence continues at coordinate 58,952 of NZ_JASUSU010000007.1, forward strand.
TGAAAAAGTAAAAAAAGAATTAATAAAAAAAGAAAAAAATCAAAAAAACTCACCTGAAAAAATCTTCGAAAAACAAAAACAAATCGACTTAAATATAAAAAATAAATCTTTAAACAACTCAGAAAAAGAAAAAATAATACAAAAAATAGAAAATTTAAATATTCCTTCAAATTCTATGGAAAATATAATAGAAATAAAAAACCTATTTGCCGATGAATCATTCAGAGAAATAATTCATTATTTAAAAGAATTTGATGCAAAAAAATTAAAAGATATTAAATATTTTGATTTCACAGATATTCTTTATAAAACAGATAAAGAAACCGCATATAAATTCATTAATAAATATAAAAAATTCTTCAAAAGACCCCCAATCTATAGAGGTGTAAAATATGATTGATGAAAAATTATTGATAATAAAAATAGATGAGCTAATACAAATAATAAAAAAAGAACATAGGAAATATCAAAAAATATACAAAAATAAAAAAATAAATATAATGGATTTACAAATTAAAAATACCATTGAATCTTCTATAAAAGATTTAAGTAACTCCATAAAAGATTTAGAAAAAATAAAAAAACAAAAATTAAAATATTTAATGCCGAAAGAACATAAAAATATAAATCAATTAAAAGTCATAAATGAACATATAAAAAACAAATTCAAAACAAATGTAGATTATAAAAATGAAATATTATCTCTTTTAAAGGAATTTGATACTTTTTTAACAATAAAAGATCTTTATTATTTATTATTCCCAAGAATAAATGACAATTTAAATCCAGAAATAGATTTTAATCAAATAACTCAAGATGAAATAAGATGGCAAATTCAAACAACTTTAGCATTAAACGAATTAATAGAAGCGAACTTAATAATAAAAGAAGCAAACAAATATATTATAAACAAAGAGGTTAAAATATGATTAAAAAAAAGACCGATGAAATTTTAAATATACTTGAAGAATTAAAAAAAGAAGAAGCTTCAAAAATAGGAGAACTTCTAACAAAAACAATAGTTGAAGAAAATATTATAGAACCTGAAATTGACAAATCTAATATAATAAAAACCATCTCAATAAAAAAACAAATAAAAGAATTAAGTAATAATAGTATAAATGCTATAAATACTCTGAATAAACTACTAAAATGAAAAATCCGATCTTTCGATCGGATTTTATACTATATATAAGCTATATAAATTATCTATACTATAAATAAACTATATTAATTAATCTTATGATATAATTATATCAGATGATATGTTAAATTAACATGTTCAAAAGCTAATTTTAAATCAACAATAAGTTACTTTTTGAGTACAAATATATTGTGTCTATTAAAAAAATTACAAATTCCTTTCACACCCAAAACACATCCAAAAGATATGGTTCCAAGTTTACCCCCACCACCACCAAAATGACTATAACTATAAACAAAAATAATAGAAACAAAGAATGATACTAAAACCATAAAAGCAAAGTTATTTATCTTTTTATCAGTACTCATACCAGCAAAAGTAGATGCCATAAATAAAACTGATAAATCAACTCCTTTTTCAAAAAAGATAACAGGAAAAATTAAAGCACCCAAAAGGCTCAATATGGAAGATGAAGCTACTAAATCTTTATTTAAATAATATTGCAAAAAAAAAGTCAAAAATACTCCCAAAAAACTTATAAAAAAGACAACAAAATCTAAATCATAATAAAATTCACCTTTTATAAATGAAAAATCAAATATGAAAGATAACAAAACCCATGAAACAAAAGCTGTAGCACCAAGTTTTCCACCAATTCCTTTAAAAACATCTTTTGATAAAACATAAAAAATACCCGTTATCAAAGAAACAATAATTATATGATAAAAATCATGATATAGATCTGGAGATACCATTCCAGCAAAAGCACCCGTATAAATAGGAATACTCTTATTTTTTAAAAAAGAACTTGAAATAATACCAACTAAACTTGCCGCTATTATAGCCCCTTGTTTTAAATATATATTTAAAACGTATGCAATAAAAGCTCCTAAAAATACAAAAAAAATATCTTCAAAATTGAATTTTAAAAATTTTTTATCTTTTTTAGAAATTAAAAAAAATTCTTGAATTATTGAATTTAAAATACCCAAAATAAGAAATAAAAGTACTAAAAAAACATAAATATTATCTTGAAAAGACGATATAAAAGATAAACCAAACAAATAAATAGTAAAAAAAGAGATAATAATAAAAGAAATATATTTCAATCCCATAATCCTCCCCCTTAAAATATCAAAATATAATTTTAAAATAAATATAAGATATAATAATATTTATTAAAACTATAAAAAACCCATATTTTAAAAATCTTCCAAAAGAAACTTTCATACCTTTAAACTGGTATAATAAGGCCAAAGCAATTATATTTGCAGAAGCACCTATAGAAGTCATATTACCTCCTACACAAGCCCCAGCAGATAAATAATACCATATATTAAAGTTTATCTTTGGACTCAATTTTATAAGATTCTCAATAACAGGAATAACAGCTGCTGTAAAAGGGATATTATCAAGAAATCCAGAAATTGATGATGATATTATCAATAAAAGTCCTAAGAAAACATCTGAAGACAATGAAGTTAATCCAACTAATTTATCTGCTAAAAAAGATAACACTCCAGTTTCTTCAAGAGCTCCCGTTATTATAAACAATCCCATAAAAAATAAAATACTTTCCCATTCAACCTCTTTTAATATATGATCTATATCATGTCTTTCTAATAAAAACAATGAAAAAAACGCTGCTATCATTGCAATTATACATGCTTCTAAATTCAACTGATGTTGAAAAACAAATAATAAAATAACTAATATTAAAAGTATAAAAGATAAAACAAATTCTTTTTTATTTTCAATCAAACTTTCAAATTCCATACTATCAATAACTTTTGATTCTATTTTCTTATTTAATTCTTTTCTAAAAACAAAAAAAACAAATCCCACTAAAGCCAACAAATTTATTAAAGATAAAGGAAACATAACTTTTGAAAAATCCACAAAAGAAATATCGGCTGCTGAAGCTATCATAATATTAGGTGGATCCCCTATAATAGTAGCTGTTCCTCCAATATTAGAAGCAAATATTTCTGCCAATATTAAAGGAAAATATTCTAAATCTAAAGAATCACAAATGGCCAATGAAATTGGAATAAATATAAGTATAGTAGTAACATTATCAATAACGCTTGAAATCAAAGCAACTAATAATATTAAAATAAAATACAAGCTCTTAACACTATGCCCAACTTTTTTTAAAGTATATACCCCTATAAAAGTAAAAATATTTCTTTTTTTTAGAACATTGACAAAAATCATCATGCCTAATAAAAGAAATATAGTGTTAAAATCAATATAATCAGTAAAAGCATCCATCTGATCTTCAAAAACTCCTATAATAATAACAATAAGAGCCCCCAACATTGAAGCAGTAGTTCTATTTATTTTATGGGTTATTATGGCAATCATTACAAAGATAAATACTCCTATAGAAACAATCTCATAAAACATAAAAATCAACTCCTAAAAATAAATTTACATAATTAAGAATTATACACTTTTAATTGTTAGCATTCAATACAAAATATTTCAATAATTTAGAATAGTTGTAAAGAATATATTCAAATAAAGAAAAATTTGATTTTACAAAATTATGTTATAATCAAAAATAGAAAATGAAAAAAGGAGCAAAAAAAATGAAAGAAATGACAGTTGATGTATTTATAGAAATACCAAAAGGAAGCAGAAATAAATATGAATATGATAAAGAAAACAAATTAATAAGATTTGATAGAATGTTATTTTCATCTATGCATTATCCAACTGATTACGGATTTATACCAAATACATTATCTTTAGATGGCGACCCAATAGATGTTTTAGTATTAGTATGGGAAAGTACTTTTCCAGGTTGCGTAATCGAAGCTGTACCAATTGGAATGTTCATGATGGAAGACGAAAAAGGTCCTGATGAAAAAATACTATGTGTTCCTAAAAAAGATCCTTTATGGAATCATATAGAAAATCTTTCTGAAGTTCCTTCTCATTTTTTAGCTGAAATAGAACATTTCTTTTCTGTATACAAAGAATTAGAAGAAAAAAAGGTAAAAACAGATGGCTGGAAAAGCAAAGAAGCAGCAATTCAAGCTATAAAAGATGGCTTTGAAAGATATAAAAAAGCAAACAAATAAAAACAACTTATTCTGTAATTACAGAATGAGTTGTTTTTTAAATGGGGAGATATAAAATGTTTAAAAAAAATGAAACTCTTTTATTCATAGGAGATAGTATAACTGATTCTGGAGCAACTTACAAGGAACCTGATGAAATTGGTAATGGATTCGTTAGACATATAAATGATTTCTTAAAAATAAAAAATCCAGAAAAAAAATTAAACATAATAAATAAAGGAATCGGGGGAAATAAAAGTATAGATTTATTAAAAAGATGGGAAAAAGACGTAATAAAAGAAAATCCTGATTTATTATTTATATTTATAGGAACAAATGAAATACTCGGAAAATACTTTGAAGATCCGTTTATAAGCGATATTGATATATTTGAATTAAATTTAATAAATATGATAGAACAAACCAATAAAAAAACAAATATAAAATTGATGAATTTAATACCTTATACAAAAAAAATAAAAAATCAATTTTTATTTGGAAAAGATCTTTATTCAAAAGAAAATTTAGAAATAATAAAATATAATAAAACAATAGAAAAAATAGCAAATCATTACAATTTAACATATATTAATCTATATGAAGATTTTAAAAAATTAGATGATTTAGACATAGATCTAACAATAGATGGAATACATCCAAATTCAAAAGGTCATATGTTAATATTCACAAAAATATTAAAGACCTTAAAAAAGGAGATATATATATGAGCTTTGAAGGAATTCTCATAGGTTTTTTTGCTTTTATAATCATAGGTATATTTCACCCAATAGTAATAAAAACAGAATATTATTTTGGAAAAAAAACTTGGCCAATTTTTCTAATATTAGGAATAATATTCATAATAATTTCAATATTTATAAACAACACTTTAATCTCTTCAATGATATCTATAACTGGTTTTTCATGTCTTTGGAGTATACATGAAATAATAGAACAAGAAGAAAGAGTAAAAAAGGGTTGGTTCCCCAAAAATCCAAACAAAAAAAATTAATTATAAAATCTAAAAAAAATCTACTAAAAACTGTGAATTAAAAAATTCACAGTTTTTTATTTATTTTTTTAAAAATAAACTTAATTTTTTTAATATATAAAGGCTTGACTTTTATTTTTTTAAATATTATAATAAAAATATGAAAAATAATTATGATTTTTATAAAAATATTTAAAATAAACTTTAACAAAATAAAGGTGGTGTTGTATATGTCATTCACTGTAATAGCTGAAAATTTAGAAAAAAAATTCATTATTAAAAAGAAAAAATTATTTAAAAAAACAGAAAAAAAAGAACTTAAAGCTGTAAAAGATATAAGTTTTCAAATAAAAAAAGGAGAAATATTTGGCCTCTTAGGCCCAAATGGGGCCGGAAAAACAACTACTATAAAAATGCTTTCTGGTTTATTAAAACCTTCCAATGGAAAAATTTTTCTAAACAATATAGATGTAAATAAAGAACCTTTAAAAGCATTAAAAAACATAGGAACCGTTTTAGCAGGAGATAGAAGCGTATATTGGAAATTAACGGCAAGAGAAAATCTTGAATATTTTGCTGCATTATATGGTTATAACGGAAAAGAAGGTAAAAAAAGAACTCAATATATTTTAAATAAAATAGGTTTAGAAGATAGAGCTGATGAATTAGTAGAAAAATATTCTACAGGAATGAAACAAAAAGTTGCACTAGGAAAAGCTTTAATTCCAGATGCTCCTGTAGTTTTATTAGATGAACCGACTTTAGGTTTGGATCCTCAAGCAGCTTTAAATTTAAGAAAAATAATTTTAAACTTAAAAGATGAAGGAAAAACTATACTTTTAACAACACATTATATGGAAGAAGCAGATTTTTTATCTGACAGAATAGCAATAATAGACAACGGTGAAATAATCGCAATCGATACTCCAGAAAAATTAAAGAAATCTTTAAATGAAACTAAAAAAATAAAATTTGAAATTACTAATTATTCAAAAAAATTAGAAAAAGAATTAAATCAAATAAAAAACATAAAAAATCTCATGTATAAATATGATGCAAATGAAGAAAAACATATAATAATTATCCATCAAAATAATGGTCATGAAATTATAGATGATGTATTAAACATATTAAATATTAATAATTCCAAAATTTTAAGCATGAATATAAAAGAAACAACACTTGAAGATGTTTTCTTAAATATAACTGGAAAAAACCTAAAAAATTAAATAATTGGGGGGATTTTAAATGAACAGACTAAAAACAATATATGCCGTATTCAAAAGTCAATTTATAATTCTAATAAGATATCCAACTTGGATAATACAACTTTTATTTTGGCCTTTAATATTTCCTTTAATATATATATTAAGTGCCATAGGCTTATCTGGTCCAGATAATTCCGGATTAAAAAATTTTCAAAACATTACTGGAACAGATAATTATATAGCTTATATAATAATTGGAACTATTACTTGGATGTGGGTTAACATGCTACTTTGGACTTTTGGAACATACTTAAGAGAAGAACAAATGCTTGGAACTTTAGAATCTAATTGGTTAACTCCTACAAAAAAATTTGATTTTTTAATTGGTGCAGGATTAATATCACTTTTTATAGCTTTAATAACAAATATAATAGCAATAGCGGAATATATTTTGATATATAGAATACAATTCCAAGCACCAATTTTAATGTGGTTTGTAATATTTTTAATAATGATGCCAGGAGCATTTGGAATAGGAAGTATCTTTGCAAGTATAGTTCTATGGGCAAAAGAAGCAGGGGCTATGGTAAATATAGCAAGAGGTATAATAATGATAGTTTGTGGAATAACTTTTCCAATATCTGTAATTCCTGATTGGCTTCAAATGATATCAAAAATAATACCAATTACTCATGGAATAGAAGCAGCAAGACTAATAATGTTAAATGGTTATACTTTAAAAGAAGCTTCCTCTCCAATATTTAAAACTATAATTATTGGAATAATATATATAATTATAGGAAGATTATTTTTTGCATTTACAGAATATAAAGCCAAAACAACGGGTTCATTTGATAGATATTAAAAATATAGGAGGTATATAAAATATGAATAATATTAAATATATTCTTAATGTATACAAAGCAAGATTTATAATATCATTAAAAATATATATAAGATATCCTATAAATTTTTTAATGAATTTTTTTATGCCTATAATGTGGATAGCTCCATTTTATTTTATGGGAAAAGGATTCACTAAAAATGGAAATCTTCCAGGATTTGAATATTATGCAGGAAACTCAGATTATATTGGATTTATAGTAGTTGGATATATAATATCTTCAATACTAATATCAACATTGTGGGGGATGGGTTTTTCAATTAAAGAAGAAATGCAACAAGGCGTTTTAGAATCTAATTGGTCAGCTCCAATAAACAAAATTCATTTAATAGTAGGAAAAAGTTTATACAATTACTTTATAACTTTTTTAGAAATAGTCATAACTATAATAGTATGTCACTTTGCATTCAATTTCAATATTAATGGAAATATGTTAAAAGCAATATTAATAATAATAATATCTATAATAGGTTTTTATGGATTAGGTATAATAATAGCAAGTTTAGTATTATTAGCCAAAAATGCAAATCCTATAATTGATATGTCAAATTCATTAATAAGCGGATTATCAGGTAGCTTTTTCCCCATAAAAGTATTTCCAAAAGGAATCTTATTTATATCATTATTAATACCTTTAACTTATGTATATGATACAACAAGATATTTTTTAATATCTCAAAAATCTTTATTCAATATAAAATTTGAAATAATAATATTAATAATAACTTCTTTATTACTTTTAATAATTGGAAATATTGTATTTAAAAAAATAGAAACAAAATGTTTAGAAGAAGGAAGATTATCTGGACATTAAATAAAAAAAAATAATGTATAATATTAATAATCCAATTGAAAGGGAGGGGCTAATTATGATAGTCACAACAACAAATTCTATTGATGGGAAAAAAATTATAGAGTATAAAGGTATAGTATTTGGCGAAGTAGTATCGGGTGTGAATTTTTTAAAAGACTTTGCTGCTGGATTAAGAGATTTTTTTGGTGGAAGATCTGGATCTTATGAAGGGGAATTAATAAGGGCAAGAGAAGATGCAATAAGAGAAATGGAAGCAAGAGCTTCACAACTCGGTGCAAATGCTGTAGTTGGAGTTGATATTGATTATGAAGTTTTAGGACAAGGTGGAAATATGTTAATGGTTACAGCTTCTGGCACGGCAGTTTATTGCGAATAATAAAAATAATTATAAAAATCCCCAATCATAAAAGATTGGGGATTTCTTTACAATTTATTTATCATATTCTTTATACCATTTTGGAGTTTTTCAGAAATATTTTTTACTTCATTCATTAAAATATTCAAATCTCTACCTTTATTAATTTCTTTAGCTTTTTTATGAAGCTCTTCATGCAATCTCAAGATTTCTTCCCATTCTTTTTCATACTCTTTTCTACATTTTACTATTTTTGAAAAAATACCAAAACTACATCTATTATGATCACTTTCAACTTCTATTTCTTCCCCTTCTATTATTTTTTGAAATGATTTAACCCATTTTTCATGAGCTTTTAAAGCCTTTTCAAACTCTCTTTTTTTCATATGATTATCAAATATATCAAAAGAAGATAACATCGAAATTAGATCTCCAACATTTTTTATAGTATTATCCGAAATATCTACTAAATATTCACTATCCTCAAGCATAATATCATTATTATCAAGAATTTCTTTAATACTATTTCTTATTTCATCAACCTTATCAGATGAATTTCGCATATTAGCACTTATCTCTTCAGCCGTTGCATTTGTTTCTTCAGTACTTGCAGAAAAATTCTCAACTATTTCATTCAAATCATTCATTTTCACATTCATATTTTCAAATTTCTGAAGAATCGATTTAGTTTCTGTCTCTGTGTTTTTTATCAACTCTGCAGTATCTTTATTAGAAACATTGGTTTTCTTAGATATTTCTACTAAATCTTTAATTATATTTGATATATTCTCAGTTGCTCTTTTACTTTCTTCAACAAGACTTCTTATTTCATCTGCCACAACAGCAAATCCTTTTCCTGCTTCTCCAGCACGAGCTGCTTCTATTGCAGCATTCAATGCAAGTAAATTTGTTTGTTCTGTAATACTATCAATAGTTTCTAATATTTGCCTTATTCTTACAGAACTTTTCATCAAAATATCTGAATTTTCCATTGAAAGTTCCGATTTTTCAACAGCTGTAAAGAGCATTTCACTCATTTTTTCAATGGCCCTTACACCTTCATCAGAATTTTTAGATATATCATTAGAAATTTCACTAAGCCCTTGAGCCGATACTGCCTGTGAATCACTTGCAGTTGATAAATCTTGAACACTTTCATTAACCTGATGAATTCTTTCGGAAGTATCAATAGTATTTTCATTTATTAATGAAATCTTTTCTCTACTTTTAATTAAATTATTTTGACTTTTTTTAGAACTCCTTGTAAGAGTCGAACTTAAACTTCCCAAACCTTGTGCAAATTGTGTAATTCTTATCATTGATTTTCCAAGCTCATCAACAGATCTTTGAAGTGAAGAAGCTATTATTTTAAATTCATCATCATATTTCATATCCTCAAAATTAATTATCATATTACCCCTTGAAAACTCATCAACATTATTTTTTAAAAAATTTATCTGTTTAATTATTTTTTTAGAAATAATAAAAGAAAATATAATTATTATACCTAAAACAATAAAACTTATAATTCCAGAATAAAAAATGGTATTCTTTTTAACCTCAACAATATTAGAATAATCTATTTTAGACCCTATATATCCTATTATTTCATCAGAAAAATCTCTTAGTGGAAGCATTACAAAAATATTATTTTTATCAACTTCATAATAATAAGGTTCTTCTTCTGATTTTATATACTGCTCATGGTTCAAAAACAAATCTATATCATAATTTTTATTTTCATAAATAATAAATCCTTCTGTCATATCACTTTTAAACACTTTAATAAATGAATCTCCTTCTACTTTATTCAGAAAAGTAGAATCAATGGCAAGACCCAATTCAGCCGTCCCAACATAATTATCTTCATAATAAACGGGTCTAACATATCTAAAACCAAGTCCCGCGACTCCAACTTCAAATCCTGAAACTGATTTCTTATTCTTTTCAACTTGAACTATAGTTTTACGAAATCCACTCAGATCATCCCCAAATTTTTCAGGTTTATGAAGTCGTAAAAAAGATCTAGCATTTTCATGAAATTGAAATTGAGCTATATTATTTTCGCTCAAAGTATTCCAAGAATCTTTTAAAATGTTCAAAAGATTATCTCTATCTTTTTCATAAAAAGATTTTAAAACTTTTTCATCAGCTAAAATAGAATCAAGAGTTCTTTTTAAAGACTCTTCAATATTATTAGATTCTGAATTAAAAGAAAAATCTATTTGTTTTATAAAATTTTCATTTTGAAAATCATATAATTTATTTTCAAAAAACAAAAAGAGGTATAAACACACTTAACTTTGTTCTTATCTTCATATTTTTCGCCCCTTTTATATAATTATAGTTATATCGTATAACGATTATACAATGATAGTACATATTTGTTAATTATATTATACAACAAACGCTCAAATATTACAAATTAAACAAATTAATTACCAAAACAAATATAATAAGTTATTAAAACATTACTTAAAACGATATAAAAAAAAGTCTGTAAAAATAAAATATGATACTTCTAAAGAAGTATCATATTAAATACATAATCATAAGATTTCTATAAAAAGTTATATACAAAAACACTCAAAAAACTAACAAAAGAAGTACTTAAAAGATTTACCATATTATTATCAAAAAAAGCATATCCTTTAACAAGTTTATTCTTTTTACCATTTGAAAATTCTTTTTCGGTATAAACTCCCATAGAATCTATATACAAACTTTGAAAAAGAATTCCCAATAAACTATCTAAAAAAGAGCCTATAAAACCACCAAAAGTAATTATTAAAAACATTTTTACAATTTCAAGAACTAAAAAATTTTTAAAAATTATAATATATCCAATCATAAATACAATACCAATAAAAAAAGAACCTATAAATGAAAAAAATAATCCTGTTAAAGTTACTCCTCCAGAAATACCTCTTTGCATTTTTTTTAATGTAAGTATATTTATTGGATCATGAGAACTTAAAACTCCAAGCTCTGAAGCCCATGTATCAGAATTAGCCGCGGCAAAAAAAACTCCATAAGCGACAAGAAACATATTATTTTTACTATAAAAATATAATATAGAATATATAATAGCAGGTAATGAATTGACTAAGACTTGTGTATAATCTCTTTTGGATGTTTTTTTATATAGTTTTTCAAAATCATTTTTTATATCTTTTTTAAATTTTGTAATTAAAGAAGAAGATACAAAAAAAGAAATCATAATTATAGAAAGATAAAATCCCCCAAATGTATATATCAAAGTCCCTACAAAAATTGCACATAAAGAACCGCTAAAAGTAAGCGAATTACTTTTATAAGCAATAATAGCTATGATAGAACTAAAAAATAGTCCAATAAAAAAATTCAACATAAATACACCTCTAAGAATATTTTATAAACTCTTTTAAATTCTCTCACATAATTATTTAATCTTTATATCAAAAAACTAAAAAAGTATTTAACCTTATTTATAACAAAAAAATAATTCTATTTATGAATGAAATATGTTCTAATTATTAATCAGGTGAACTTCATATTTTTCACAAAATTAACCTAAAAAGTTATTATAAACCCTTGACATAGACTTAACCTCATTATATATAATTTAAATGACTAAATAATACTTAAAAAAAATTAAAACATCATTATTATTAATATAATAATATATTTTTGACAGTCGTTTAATTTTATCCAAAATACTTTGGCATTTGGCAGGAGGTGTATGTCTTATGTTAAAAAGAAATAGAGTAGAATCTTATTCTGAATTGATTAACAAAATAGACAAAGAAGAAATGAAACATGTTTTCGAAGAAATGTTAAGAAGAATATAAAAGCTAATAAATAAAAGGGAGATTAAATTCTCCCTTTTATTTTATAAAATTTGTTATTATTTTTTTCTCTGCTTCTGGTTCTTTAACAGAAGATAATTCAAAATTTTTCAAAGTCCATATCATATTTTTTGCAAGAACTTTTATAATTTGTAATCCTTCAAGATCTTTATTTATATCTCCTGAATTTGTGCCATATATAACATTCCAATAATTTGAACTTGGCACTACCATTTCTGAATAATTTATATAATTATAAAGTTGATTCAAAGCTGTCATCCCACCAGTTCTTCTTGTCACAACTAATGCAGAACCTACCTTATGTCTGAAAATATTTTTATTTGCTGTAGAAACATAAAAAACTCTATCTAAAAAAGATTTCATAGTTCCTGTAATTCCAGAAAAATGAACTGGTGAAGCTAATATTATCCCATCAGACTCTTTAATTTTTTGAATATATGTATTAACTTCATCATCAAAGACACATTTTTCATCTTTTGTCTTAAAACATGTTCCACATGAAACACAACCTCTAATAACTTTAGTTCCTATATTAACTATTTCAGTTTCTATACCATGTTTATTCAATTCATCAAAAAATATATTCAATACCTGATAGGTATTGCCTTTTAAATTAGGACTACCATTAAATCCAATTACTTTCATAATAAAACCTCCCATCTCATACAATTATAATATTAAAAATAAAAAATAATCATTAAAAAAAAATATATTTAATGTAAAGTCTCTTAATATACTTTACATTAATCATTTAATAGATATTTTTGATTAATTTTTTGTTATGGTTACTTACAAAAATAATTAACAGTAATTATTTAAGGTATAATATTTAAAGGCTTCAATATATTTTTTATTGTATATTTTATGGAGGGATTTTGATGAGTATTAACAAGAAAATTATTATATATTTTATTATTTTAGTACTACCAATATTTTTATTAATATTTTTTAATAATTTTAATCAATTGAAAGAAAAAAAAGATTTTTTGTCAGAAAACATGATCGAAAGTAATCTATTAATAAAGAATAATTTTGAAACTTATATATCAAATTATAAAACTATAGTAGATTTTTTATCAAAAAACATTAATTTGAAACAATCAATTGATGATAATACATACAAAAAATTTGCCAATAATTTATTAACGGATTATAAAAATTCTGATCCTAACATTTATTCTATAACTTATATACTTTCAGATAATACTAATATATCTGTACCAGAAGATACTAATAATATTGAAAATATAAAAAATACTATTTATAAAAAAACTATAAAAGATGAAGAAAATGTCTCCATATCTTCACCATACGTTTTATCAAATTATAAAACTATAATCTCAATATCAAAACCTGTAAAAAACAATAATAATATAGTGGGAATTATTTCTATAAATATAGATTTATCTTTATTAGAAAAAAATATTATTCCATACTTAAAAAATAACATCAATGTTTTTATAACGGATTCAAAAAATAATAAAATAATTTCCACGGAAAAAAACATAGATATAAATTTATTCGATGATAAAAATAACAAATCTAATTTTTTAATCACAAAAGATAATCAAAATACTTATATATTAACTAATTCAAAAATCACAAATTGGAATTTTTATACTTATATGAATATAAAAAATTCTTTTAAAGATGTCAGAATTAATTTTTTTACAAATTTAACATCAAATTTAATAATACTTATAGTAATGATATTTATAATATCATTTTTCATAAAAAAACAAATAATGATGCCTTTAAAAAATATCAGCCATACCATAAACGAATATAGTAAAGGCAATTTAACTAAAGAATACGAAATAAATAGCAAAGATGAAATCGGAATAATATCAAAAAGTTTAAATACTTTAAGGTATGATTATAAAAGATTTATAGAATTATTTAAAAATTCTGCTTTTCTTCTCGAATTTAATTCTAAAAATTTAAAAACACATACAGATAACTTAGATATATTTTCAAATTCTTTAAAAAGTAGTGTAGAAGAAATCTCTAATAATTCTGAAAATGTTTCAGCAAATGTAGAAGAAGTAAATTCTGGTATAGAAGAAATAACAGCTTCGGCAAACGCTATATCAAATGAAACAGGAGAATTAAAAAAAATAGCTATAAATACTGCTAAATCATCAAATGATGGAAAAGAAAATTTAAATTCAATAAAAGAAATGATTAAAGATTCATTAAAAGAATTCGAAATAACAAAATCGAATTCAGATAATTTAAAAAATAAAACTAATAATGTAGAATCAATAGTTGATAGTATAAGTTCTATAACACAACAAACAAACTTATTAGCTTTAAATGCCGCAATAGAAGCTGCACGTGCTGGAGAAGCAGGAAAAGGTTTTGCTGTTGTAGCATCAGAAATAAGAAATCTGGCAGAAGAATCAAACAAAGCTACTGAAGAAATCTCTAATATACTAAATGAACTTAAAAAAACCTCTGAAAAAGTAAATTTTTCAACAAATAATGCTTTAAATTCATTAAATGAAGTAAATCAAAAAATGTTAACTACGATAGAAAACTTCAAGACAATAGATATATTAATAAATTCTATGGAATTAAAAATAGAAAAATTAAATGAAAATTCTGAAAATCAAAGCTATTCTACAAGTGAAATAAGCTCTTCTATGGATAGTGTAACTCATTCTATAACAGAAATAGTAGATAAATTAAATGCTTTACTCAAAATATCAGATCAACAATTGAACATAAAAAATGAAATCTTTGAAACTTCCACAGGACTTCATAACTTATCAGATAGTCTTAATTTACAAGTTGAACATTTTAAAATATAAAAAAGATAGAGTATATAAAATATATACTCTATCTTTAAAAATATATGTTATAATTATCACAGAATTAACTTATAAAAAAAGTTTAAAAAAAATCAAAATATCCTTATAAAATAAAATTTTGGAGGATTAAATATGAAAATTATAAGACATAATAATGCAAAAGACTTTTATACTAAAGTAAAAAAGCACCTTATAAAATATGAAGCTTTAAACAATCTTCCTATAGGAATAATCTTATCTGCTTTTGAAAAAAGTTTTTATGATGATCAAATATTTGCATATATAGAAAATAATTCAAAAATTGAAATTATACTAATAAAAACTATTGATAGATTAGTTTTATATTCAGAAAATCCGCCTACAGAACAAAGTTGTTCTATATTATCAGACTTTTTAATAGATGAAGATTTTTTAATAAGTGGTGTAATCGGTCCTTCTTCTGTCATAAAACCATTTAATAAAATTTGGCAAAGAAAAAAAAATTGTTCTATTAAACTAACTATGAATCAAGGAATATATAAACTTCAAAAATTAAACCATATTGAAATATCTGAAGGTAACTTAAGATTAGCTGAAAAAAATGATATAAACACAATATCTAAGTGGATCATTGACTTTTCTGAAGAAGCTTTAGAAAAAATAACTCATAAAAAAGCTTATGAATTAGCAGAAAATAGTATAGATAATAAAAGACTTTTTTTATGGGAGTACAAAAACAATCCAGTTTCAATGGCAAAAAAAACAAGGCCCACAGAAAATGGCTATGCAATAAACCTCGTATACACTCCTAAAAAATTTAGAAATCAAGGGTTTGCTTCTTCATGTGTATCAAAATTAAGCGAAAAAATATTAAATGAAGGATATAAATTTACTTCACTATATACAGATATGTCAAATAAAACTTCAAATGGTATATATAAAAAAATAGGTTATAAATACATAGGCGATTCAGTTGTGTTTGATTTTATATATTAGTAATAGTTATATATTAACTATTACTTTTTTTTACCTATATAAAGCATGTGTTCACTGGAAGCCCAAGTTAAAGGATCTGTTGATGTCTTATATATAATATCAATCCACTTTTCAAATGTACTTTCATCAAGATTGTTTAATTTTTCTTCCTGTAAAGCTGATAAACCTTCAATAGCAGTCAATTTTAATTCATTTATTAAGAATAAATCCATAAAAGGTCTTATATCATGTGGATTTATAAAATATGCATCAGTAAATCCTAAATTGAGATCATCAGATATATTTTTTCCATCTTTTAAATAATTCAACAAATCTTCTGAAGTCTTTATGTTTTCCGGATATTTTTTCAAGCAATCTATTATAGGAGCATATGAACTTATAAATGAAACAAATAAAATCCCTCCTCTTTTAAGAACTCTCAAAGATTCATTTATAGACTCTCTCCTATTTTCAACTTCCATTATATGATACATAGGCCCCATATTCAAAACTACATCATAACTTTCATCTTCTATCATATTCAAATTTATTGCATCTGTATTTATAAATTTTTCAATTTCAACATTGAAATGTTCAGCTTTTTTCTTGGCAAAAATCAAATTATTTTCGGATATATCAACACATGTAACTTTATGACCTAATTGAGATAAATAGATACTATACCTTCCCGGACCAGATCCAATATCTAAAATTCTTGAATTATTCTTAATATATTTTTTCATGTTTCTTTTAGTAATTTCAAATTCAATCTTATGTTTATCGAGTCTCATCCATTCTTTTTCTACAAAATCATCATAATATTTTCTTATTTTTTTCATATTATCCCCCTCATATCAAAAACATAAGATTATATTATTTTTTTAATCACTTTTTCTATATTATCTTTTCTTATATTTTCAACAGATTCATTAACTTTTGCAACTTTTTTTATTATAAATTTTTCAAAGAAATTCATCTTATTAAAATCATAGCAATATCCTGCATACTCTATCATATCTATTTTATCTAAATTATTTCTTATATTATTTTCTACAAACTCTTGAAATTTTTCTTCAAATCCAGAAACAACTAAAAAATAAATTTTTTGTTCAGAATTTTTATTAAGTAAAAGATTTTCAGAAAACTTAATAAATTCTTTATTCATAGTACCTGCATAAACAGAAGATATCAATATAATATTTTCATAATCATTTTGATTGATTTCTAAACCTTTTTTTATTTTTTCAATTTGTATTTCTGTATCAACACTATCTTTTATATAATTCGCAATTTTTTCACCAGTTCCTTTTTTACTCGAATAAATTATTAAAGATTTCATATTATCCCTCCAAATTCATATCTATTATTTTATATTTTTAATAAAAAATAAATAATCATACCCATTATTTATTATACACTAAAAAAATAAAATAAAACTTCTTTTTTGTGAATTATTACTCATCTTAATATAAAAAACATTTAAAAGTAATAAAAAATTAATTTTATCCTCTTATAATTAAAATAAATTATTTAATAATTTATTAACATTTTATTATTCTTGTTATAAAATTCTCAAATGAAATTTAAAAGGGGGTGAAATTATGCAGTCTTTTTATGAAATTGAATTAATAGAAGAACTTCATAATCTTCAAGATACTTACGGTTATATTCCAGAAGAAGATATAATAAGAGTAGCAAAAAAACATGAAATACCTAAAGCCCATTTATATGGAATTATAAGTTTTTATTCTATGTTTTATTTAAAACCAACAGGTAAATATATAATAAGAATTTGTGATAGTGTTTCATGCAGAATTAAAGACTCAAAAAACATCTTAAAAACTATAAAAAATTATTTAAAAATCGATGAAGGAGAAACAACTGAAGATAAAAAATTTACTCTTGAAGTTGTAGAATGTTTAGGTCATTGTGGGGAAGGACCTGTTATGTCTATAAATGGACATTATTATAAGTATCTAACTAAAGATAAAGTTTTAGAAATACTAAAATCTTTAAATTAGGAAGTGATACTATGGAAAAAATCTTTTTAAAATCTGATATCAATTTAAAATATGAAAATTACCCTTTTGAAGGATTAAAAAAATCTTTAAAAATTTTACCTGATGATGTAGTAAAAAAAATAAAAAAATCTACCCTAAAAGGTAGGGGAGGAGCAGGATTTCCAACGGGTTTAAAATGGGAATTTTCAAATAAAATTGATTCTGATATAAAAATTGTAATATGTAACGGAGATGAAGGAGAACCTGGAACTTTTAAAGATAGATATTTGATGGAAAATATGCCGTTTAAAATAATTGAAGGTATATTAATATGTGGATACGCAACAAAATCAAGATATGGTTATATTTACATAAGAGGAGAATATGATCTTGCAATAAAAAAAATAAAAAGAACTATAGAAAAAATGTATAAAAATAACTTAATTGGTAATAATATACTTGGAAGTAATTTTTCTTTTGATTTAAAAGTAATACGTGGTGCTGGGGCTTATGTATGTGGAGATGAAACATCCTTAATAAATTCAATTGAAGGTAAAAGAGGTATATCAAGAATTAAACCGCCCTTACCTATAAATAAAGGATTATATGATAAACCAACCGTTGTAAATAATGTTGAAACACTTTGCACATGTGCCGAAATAATGAAATATGAAAATGATATTTTTTTAGAAATGGGAACCTCAAATAGTAGAGGAACTAAATTAGTATCTGTAAGTGGTGATATATACGAAAGTGGTGTATATGAAGTTGAATTCGGTAAAAATACTATAAACGACATAATAAAAATGTGTGGCGGCATAATAGGAAAAGAAATAGGAATGATTATTCCGGGTGGAATTGCAACCGAATGTTTAATAAAAGAAGAATTAAACACTTTATATACCTATGAAGATTTAGAAAAAATAGGTAGTTCAATAGGTTCAGGTGGAATGATAATAATAAATAATGAGAAAAATATTTTTGAAATACTCAAAAATGTTTCCGATTTTTTCAAAAATGAAACTTGTGGAACTTGTTTCCCTTGTAGAGAAGGAAATAAAAATATAAATATAATATTAGAAAATACTATAAAAAATAATACTATATCTAAAGAAAAAATTGAAATAATAAGTGAAATAAAACAAGCAATAGGTTTAGCTTCAAGATGTGGTTTTGGTCAATCTTCTGTCAATTTAATTTTATCCATTTTAAATAAGAAGGTGAAAAATCATGAGTATCAACATTAAAATAAATAATAGATCTTATACCTTCAATGATAAAATAACAATTTTACAAGCTGCAAAAAAAGCAAATATAAAAATTCCAACTTTATGTTTTAATGAAAAATTAGCTCCTTATGGAAGTTGTCGATTATGTTCAGTTGAAGTTGAAAATAAAAAAAATCTAATGCCTGCTTGTGTTACTTTAATTGAAGATGGAATGAATATAAAAACTCATTCTAAAAAAGTAAGGCATGTAAGAAAAGTAATAATGGAACTAATAATTGCTTCACATGATATAAATTGTAGTTCAAATTGTTTAAACTGTTCAAGAGCTAATTCATGCGAAATAAGAAAAATATCAGATGAAATAGGTATAAGAGAAATTAGAATACCTCCTATAAACAAAAAACAACCTGTAGATAAAAGTAGTTTTTCAATAATAAGAGATCCACAAAAATGTATAATTTGCAATAGATGTGTTAGGAAATGTTCTGAAATTCAAAATATAAATATATTAACAATAGCTAATAGAGGACCAGAAACCCATGTGACAACTTTTATGGATAAAGGAATGGGAAATGTTGAATGCACAAATTGTGGTCAATGTATATTAGAATGTCCTACTGGTGCTTTACATGAAGTATATCATATAGATCAAGTTTGGGAGGCAATAGAATCTAATCAGTACTTTACAATAGTTCAAACAGCTCCTGCAGTAAGAGTAGCCATTTCAGAAGAATTTAATGAAAAATCAGGAAAAATTTCTCCTTATCAGATGGTTGAAGGATTAAAATTACTCGGATTTGATAAAGTTTTTGATACAAATTTTGCAGCTGATTTAACAATAATGGAAGAAGGATATGAGTTTATAGACCGTTTAAAAAACGAAAAAGACCTTCCATTAATGACTTCTTGTAGCCCTGGATGGATAAAATTCGTAGAACATAATTATCCCGAATTCATAAAAAATCTTTCTTCATGTAAATCTCCACAACAAATGTTTGGAGCAATAGCAAAAACATATTTTGCAGAAAAAAATAATATTTCGAAAGATAAAATAAAAGTTATTTCTATAATGCCTTGTACTGCAAAAAAATATGAGATGCAGAGAAAAGAAATGATAAATGATGTAGATTATGTTCTAACTACAAGAGAATTGGCAAAAATGTTTAAACATGCTGGTATAGATCTATGTAATTTAAAAGAATCTCTTTATGATGAACCGCTTGGAGAATCTTCAGGTGCTGCAGTAATATTTGGAGCAAGCGGGGGAGTTATGGAAGCTGCACTTAGAACCTCTTATGAAGTAATAACTGGATTAGAACTCGAAAAAATAGATTTTCATGATTTAAGAGGTATTAAAGGCATTAAAGAAGCCGAAGTAAAAATTGCAAATAAAAATATAAAAATAGCCATCGTAAATGGACTTGGAAATGCCAGAACTATTTTAGAAAAAATAAAAAATGGTGAAAAACAATATCATTTTATAGAATTCATGGCTTGTCCAGGAGGCTGTATAGGTGGCGGTGGCCAGCCAATTCCAACAGATGAGAATACTTTAATTGAAAGAATGACTGCGATTTATGATATAGACAAAAATAGTGAATACAGAAAATCTCATGAAAACCCTTCAATAAAAAAACTTTATAAGGAATATTTAGATCATCCAAATAGCGAAAAATCTCATGAATTATTACATACACATTATACTTCAAGATCTTAATTATAAAATCAGACTAAAACTAAAAACTTTAGTCTGATGTCTTTTTATTTAATCAAAAAAATTACCTGTATAAAAATTTTCATTATCAAGTTTTTTTGCAGTCATTTTAAATATAACATTACCATCTGGGCAAACAATATTTTTACTATATTTACTATTTCCACCGATATTTATTAAATCGCCACCACTTCTGACAGCTTCCATAATAGGAAACATAATAGTCATTACTTTTGAACAAATACCTTGACCATTTGAGTTTACAGGACAACCATATGTACAAGTATATATATCACCAATTTCTTCACCATTTCTACAATATCTCTCTGTTTTATTTCCACGTAAAAAACCTATTACTTCAATTTCCCATTCATATTCTTCATCATACCATTTTTTCATAATCCATCTCCTTAAAAATATTATGTTTTTAAAAGATTTTATAATTTCCTTTATAAATATTATACTGTAATATTCTTATATTATATGATATTATATTAATATATTTATATATTGGAGTGATAAAAATGCCAGATATGTTAGTAAAGCTATACAATCTTGAAGAAAAAAAAGAATATAAAGATGAGTTATTAAAAAAAGGAATAATGATAAGAAAAGCAATATCTCCAGAAAAACATATAATAACAAAATGGATAGAAAAACATTTCAATGAACATTGGAAAAGTGAAGCAGAAAGCGCATTTTCAAATAATCCTGTAAGTATATTAATAGCAATAGACATAGAAAAAGGGAAAATGATAGGATTT